>JAIVGV010000045.1 GCA_020201365.1 Acidobacteriota bacterium | reverse complement strand
CCCCTAACCCCCACATTTCATCTTCCGACGCCGACGTACTCGAAGCCGAGGCGGCGCATGTGTTCGGGCTCGTAGATGTTGCGCAGGTCGGCGACTTTGGGCGTGCGCATGAGCCCGTGGACGCGCTCCATGCTGAGCGCGCGGAACTGGTTCCACTCGGTCAGGAAGACGAGCAGGTCGGCGCCCTCGGTGGCGGCGTACTCGTCCTCGGCGTACTCGATGGCGGGCAGCAGCGGGCGCGCCGCCTCCATCGCCGCCGGGTCGTAGGCGCGCACGCGCGCGCCCCGCTCCACCAGCGCGCCGACGATCTCGATTGACGGCGACTCGCGCATGTCGTCGGTTTCGGGCTTGAAGGAGAGACCGAGGACGGCGACCCGTTTGCCCGCGGCGTCGGGCAGCAGCGCGTTGATCTTTTCGATCATGCGCTGGCGCTGGCGGCGGTTGACCTCGACGACCGCCTCGACGATGAGCGAGTCTGTCTTGAACTCGCGCGCGACGGCGAGCAGGGCGCGCGTGTCTTTGGGGAAGCACGAGCCGCCGTAGCCGGGACCGGGGTGGAGGAACTTGCGCCCGATGCGGTTGTCCATGCCGATGGCGCGCGCCACGTCGTGCACGTCGCAGCCGATCCGGTCGCACAAGTTCGCGATCTCGTTGATGAAGGAAATCTTGGTGGCGAGGAAGGCGTTGGCGGCGTACTTCGTCAGCTCGGCGGCTTCGACCGAGGTGATGACGAACGGCGTCTCGATCAGGAAGAGGGGGCGGTAGAGGTCGCGCATGATGGCGACCGCCTCCTCGTCGCGGCAGCCGATGACGACGCGGTCGGGGCGCATGAAGTCGTCGATCGCCGCGCCCTCGCGCAGGAATTCCGGGTTCGAGACGACGCCGAACTTCGCGCCCGGTCGCCGCTCGCCGATCAGACGCCGCAGGTACTCGCCCGTGCCGACGGGGACGGTTGACTTGGTGACGACGACCTTGTAGCCGTTCATGTGCTCGGCGATCTCGCGCGCCGCCTGCTCGACGTACTTGAGATCGGCTGCGCCGTCCTCGCGCGGCGGCGTGCCCACGGCGAGGAAGATGACGAGCGACTGCTCGACGGCTTCTCTGAGACTGGTCGTGAAGGAGAGCCGCCCGGCTTGCGTGTTCTTGGCGACGAGCTGATCGAGTCCGGGCTCGTAGATCGGCAGCCGCCCCTCGCGCAAGTCCGCGATCTTCTGCTCGTCAACGTCAACGCAGGTGACGTTGACGCCGAACTCGGCGAAGCAGGCGCCCGTGACCAGACCGACGTAACCCGTCCCGATGACCGCGATGTGCATGAACCTGGGATGAGCCTTTCTGAGACTGGGGGCGGCGCGGACAAAATTATGCGGGTCACGCGCGCCGTCGTCGTCGCGTGACCCGCAAGTTAATGTTCTCGCCTACGTGCGCGAAGTGGCTCGCGCCGCCGTGGAGGCTGTCGAGAGCCGCCCGCCGATGCGTCCGTTACCTCGTTGGGCTGATGACGACGGGCGTGCCGCCGAAGTTGAAGTCGTTGTCGTGCGTCGAGGCGATGATCGCCGCGGCGACCGCGCCGCCGATGGCGAGCAGGAGGAGTCCGAGCGCGCCGCCCGAGAGCGAGCCGAAGGGCGTGTTGCGCGTCAGGCGCGAGCAGCGCGAGCCGGGCTGGGCCGTGCCCGCCGTGTCCTGGCTGCCAGCCGCGACGGTCTTGACCGCGCCGCCGGCTCTCAGCTCGACGCGACCCGACTGGGTGGCGACCAGCGTGTTGCCGCACGAGACGTCAACGACGTAAACGTTCGGCATCGCGGTGTCGGCGACAGCCGTGCCGTCCTTCGTCGCCACGCTCGACATCACGCCCGAAGAGGTCGAGAAGCGAACCTTGCCGGAGTCGAGCGCGCCCGTCACGCCGCTGTCCGTGAAGCTGAGCTTCAAGCTGGAGCCGGGCATCAGCTCGACGCGACCGAGCTTGCCGAGGCTGACGACGGCGCTGGAGTTCTCGCCGGTGCTGATGGTGCTGTCCGAAAAGATCGTCGCGCCGGAGATCGCGCTGGCTCCGTTGACGGAGACATTGCCGACGACCGACAACTCGCCCGAAGGCTTCTGCTGCGCGGCGAGCGCGACCATCGTGTAGGTGCAAAGAATGGCAACCGCCAAGCCGAGTGTGACCACCGAGCGGCTCCAGTTTCTGCTGTTCATCGTTCTCCTCCCGTAAGCTGAACCAATTTTTTTAGAGAGCGCGACGGTAAGCCTCCAACGGACTTAGCCGGAGACGGATTCATGATTCTCGCTTAGCCCGCCTCAATCGCTGATTGCGCCCTGTGAAAGATTCCCCAATAAAGCAGGTCAGCGAGCCTCTGTGGGCTGCTTCGACCACGCTTTTTTACACGAATACGCGACGCGTGTCAACAACCATTTGAGTGAAATTAAAGCCTTTTTCGCGCCGCGGCGACGCCCGAAAGCGTACCAAGTTTGTCGAAAATGTCCCCCGCGCCGCCTCATGCCTTACGCTCGAACAGGTAGGCGCTCTCGAAAAGCCGCCCCTTGCCGCCGTCGGGCGCGGCGGCGAACTGCCGCCGCCGCAACTCGCCGTTCCTCGCAAAGCTCCCGTTCCAGATCGCCGCCCCGGCGAACTCGCCGCGCTTATTCAGCGCGTAGAAGTTCACGTCAACGTCCTTCAGCTTGTCGAGGTCGTTGCCGTAACGTGCGGCGACGAGCTTCAGGGCGTCGAGGCACGCCTGCTCCGGCGACGAGCCGCGCTTCATGTACTCGACGACCATGTGCGCCCCGTTCGAGTAGATGACCTCTTCGCCGCGCCCCGTCGAGCCCGCCGCGCCCACCTCGTTGTCAACGTAGAGCCCGCAGCCGATCAGGGGCGAGTCGCCGACGCGCCCCGGAATCTTCCAGGCGAGCCCGCTCGTCGTCGTCACGCCGCTGATGTCGAGCGACGCGTCGAGCGCGATGCAGTTGATCGTCCCGGTCGGCGGCTTGTGGGCCACCTCGTCAGCCCACGCGAGCAGCTCGTCTCGCCGCTCGAAGTTTCCGCCGGTGTACCTGTCGGCGAGAAGGAAACTCGGGCGCTCGCGCTCCAAGGCGATCCTTCTCTGCCCCGCGGGCGACGCGGGCGCTGGGACGTACGGGCTCGGACCCCACTTGTCCTCCTTCGAGAGCGTCTCCTTCCAACGCAGCCAGGCGATGCGCGACTCCTCCGTTAACAGGTTCTCATCCTCGAAGCCCAGCGCCGTGGCGAACTCGCGCGCGCCCTCGGCGACGATGAGGATGTGATCGGTGTGCTCCATCACAGCCTTCGCCACCTTCGACGGCGTCTTGCAGCCGCGCAAGGCGGCGACCGCGCCCGCGCGCCGCGTCGGTCCGTGCATCACGCTCGCGTCGAGCTCGACGACGCCCTGCTCGTTCGGCAGCCCGCCGTAGCCGACCGAGTTGTCCTTCGGATCGAGCTCGACGATGTTAACGCCCGCGATCACCGCGTCCAAAGTGTCGCCGCCCGCGTGCATGACCTCGACCGCCTTCGTCACCGCCGCGACGCCGTTCGAGCTGGAGACGGCGAGCGGCGGCTTCGACGTGTGCGCTTGCGCGGACGCGCCGCGCGCCGCCTGCGCGCCGAGCGCGAGAGCTTCGAGGCTGCGCGGCGTGACGATTGCCGCGGCTGTGACGCCCGCCGCGGCGCGACCGAGGAACTTGCGTCGGCTCTTGTTCACCTTCATGTGCGAGACCTCCTGCGACCGGCTCGGATCGCGGCGACGTGGCGGCAAGTTGTATCGGGGAATTTCGCGCGCATCCTAGCAGGTGCGCCCGGCGCGCTCAATCACTTTTTTCGCGCGCGCCCGCGATCTGTTCTTCGTAAAAGCGGCGCGCGCGTTCGGCGAGCTGGGCGTTGGCGGTGACGCGGTAGGGGTGCTTGGCGACGAACGGCGGGACGCGGCGCACCCGCGCGCCGAGAGACGAGAGCGCGGCGACCGCCGACTCGTCGTCCAGCTCCTCGACCTCCAAGTCCTCCGCCGCGCGACGCAGCGCCCCGCGCAGCCGGTCGAGCGGCAGCTCGCGCCCGGCGAGCGCCAGCCCGCGCGACTGAAACTCGCCGAGCGCGTAGAGCGCGAGCCGTTCAGCCTGCGCCGTCTCTTTAACTTTCTTCCGGTCGAAAAGCTTTGGCTGCTCCATCGGGAGGAGTTCGGGCGCGGACTTCAGAAGCGCGCGCCGCGAAGGTTGCTGCGAAGTTTACGGATGACCGACGCGCCGGGGTCGCGTCGCGGGCTCGTTCGCGTTCTTGGCGTGTGCCGCGCTCGCGTTTGGAGCCGCGGGCGCGGAAGGTTTACTGACGCCGGGCTGACCCGCGCTCGCCTGCCCTTTCTGCTCCTCTGCCCGCTTCAAAAGCTCTGCCTGCTCGTAGATGTCTAGCCGCGCGAAGAGGTAGAAGGGTTCGTTGGCGCGCAACGCGCCGAGGTAGCGGAACGTGTTGTTGAGCACCTCGCCGACGCGGAACGTCGCGGGGTTCGGCGGCGACTCGAAGAGCGTGCCCAGCTCGTCGCGCGCGACGGCGTAGAGCTCCGGCAGGTAGTCGTTGTGCGACGCGCGCGCGATCTGGATCGCCATGCGCCGCAGCGCCATGATGCGGTTCGAGTTGCGCCGCACGTAAGCGCGGCTCACCTCGCGGCGGCTCTCGCGCGCGTCCGTCACCTCCTGCTCGGCGCGCAGGTATCCGAGGTAGGCGCGCACGACCGGACCGAACTCGCGCTCGCCGCGCGGACCCAACTCCTGCGCGCCCGCCGGACGCGCCAGCGTCAAGGCTGCGAGCGAACACGCGAGCGCGACCGCCGCGCGGACGCAGACGCCTCTCTTCCGCTCAAAAAAATTCGGACTCGCCTTCCCTTCAAACATGGCTCTTCGGGCGCTCGCGTAGCATCGTTCGCTGTCTTCAGCCTGTCGGGTGTGTTTGGCTTTCCGGGGGCGGCTCAAAGTTTACCACACGGCGCGCCGTAGTTCGGAAGTTTCCGCGCGCGCCGAAATTGCGCGCCGCGTCAGCCCGGTGCTACATTTTCGTCGCAGCCGCAAATTTCGACGCTTGGGTTCCGACGCGCAAAACTATCTCCGGCTCGCGCCGCCGTCGGCTGAAGCCCGATGACTGACGACGAAAAAAATTTCGACGGGACGGACGACGGCGCGGGCGGCGCGCGCTTCCGCGTCGGGCTCGGCGTGAGCGGCGGCATCGCGGCGTACAAAGCCTGCGAAGTCCTGCGCGGGCTGCAGCGCGCGGGCTGCGCGGTGCGCGTCGCGATGACCGTGCACGCGACGAAGCTCGTCGCGCCGCTCACCTTCCGCGCCCTCTCCGGCGCGCACGTCGTCGTCGACGACTACGCGGCTGACAACCCCGACCCCATCGCGCACATCACCTTCGCGCAGACGGTTGACCTGCTCGTCGTCGCGCCCGCCACCGCCGACATCATCGCCAAGTTCGCCCACGGCGTCGCCGACGATTTCCTCTCGACGACGTACCTCGCCTGCGACGCGCCCGTCCTCGTCGCGCCCGCGATGAACACGACGATGTGGGAGCACCCGGCGACGCGCCGCAACCTCGCGCAGCTTCGCGCCGACGGCGTACACATCGTCGAGCCCGACGCGGGCGAGATGGCTTGCGGCACCATCGGACCCGGACGCCTCTCCGCGCCCGAACGCATCGTCGCCGCCGCGCTCGACATTCTCAACAGTCGCGGCGAGTCCGCATCGGTCTCGAAACCCGGAGCGGGTGATCTCACGGCTGAAGATTCGGGAGCGCGCGATCTCGCGGGCGAGCGCGTCCTGCTCACGGCGGGGGCGACGCGCGAGGAGATCGATCCCGTCCGGTTCATCTCGAACCGCTCTTCGGGGCGCATGGGATTCGCGCTGGCGGAAGCCGCGCGCGCACGAGGCGCGGCGGTGACCGTCGTCGCGGGCGCGACCACGGCGCCGCGACCGGCGGGCGTGCGCTTCGTCGAGGCTCTGTCGGCTGAAGAGATGCGCGACGCCGTGTCGAAGGAGATCGAGCGCGCGACCGTCTTCATCGCCGCCGCCGCCGTCGCCGACTACAAACCAACTGCGCGCGCCGCGCAGAAGATCAAGAAGTCTGACGCGAGGATGACGATTGAGCTCGAGCCGACGCCGGACATCCTCGCGTCGGTCGCCGATGCGAGGCGCGACGGGCTGCTCGTCGTCGGCTTCGCGGCGGAGAGCGAGAACTTTATCGAGCACGCGCGCGACAAGCTGCGTCGTAAAAAGTTAGACGCCATCGTCGCCAACGACATCACGCGCGATGGCGCGGGCTTCGACTCCGAGTCGAACGCCGTCACGATCATCACAGCCGACCGCGACGCGCCGCGCGAGCTTCCGCTCATGCCGAAGCGCGAAGCCGCCGAACGCATCCTCGACGAGATCGTCCGCCTGCGGCGCGCGCGCGGCGGGCGCGGGGCGAAAGCATGAGCGACGACGCGAGCCGCGACGAGTTCTTATCAATCGTCGGGGAGGTCAGCAACGAGCTGGCTTACCTGCGCGAACTCGGCGTCGAGCTGATTGACGCGGGCGGCGGGGCGGGCGAACCGCGCGCGACCGCGCCGGACGACTCGCCGCCGCGCAAACCGTCGCGCGCCGCCGCGCCGCCGTCGCAGTCGCCCGCGCTGCGCCGGAATGCCGAAGCCGAGTCGCGGAGTCCGCGCGAGTCGCAGGTCGGAGAAGCGCGCGAGGAGTCGGCTGAGACTCAGCCGCCGCGCGTCCTCTACCAGAGAGCAACGGAGCCGAAAGAGATGGCGACACGCAAACCCGTCCGCACGCCCGACCCTGTGCCGCCCGCGCCCCAAGAGACTTTGTTCGGCGAGATCGCGCCGCAGGACGCCCTCTCGCTGCCCCGCCCCGGCGAGACGCTCGAAGACATCCGCCGCGACATCGGCGACTGCATGCGCTGCCCGCTCTGCTGCGAGGGGCGCACAAAGATCGTGCATAGCGAGGGCAGCCCGAGCGCCCGCCTGATGTTCGTCGGCGAAGCGCCGGGCGCGAACGAGGACGCGGATGGTCGCCCGTTCGTCGGTCGCGCGGGTCAGCTCCTGAACAAGATCATCGAAGCCATCGGCATGAAGCGCGAGGACGTGCTTATCGGCAACGTCAACCGCTGCCGCCCCGCCAACAACCGCACGCCGACGAGCGCCGAGGCGGCGATCTGCAAGCCGTTCCTGCTGCGCGAGATCGCTATTGTGAGGCCGGATGTGATCGTCGTCCTCGGCAACACGGCGCTCCACAACCTGCTCGACACGAAAGAGGGCATCACGAAAGTGCGCGGGCAGTTCAAGGATTACAAAGGCTTGAAGGTGATGCCGACGTTCCACCCGGCGTACCTCTTGCGCGACCCCTCGAAGAAGCGCGAGACGTGGGACGACATGAAGAAGGTGCGCGACTACCTGAACAAGTCTAAAGCCGAGAAGTGACCATGGCTGAGCTGTCACTCTTCGGCGACGAGCCGCAAGCATCGAACGAGTCGGTCGAGGAGATCAACGCCGAGCTGCTCCGTCGCGCGAAGCGTCTGCCGCAGTACAAGGATCGCGTCTTCATCTTCGGCGAGGGGCGCGAGGGCGCGCGCGTGGCTGTCGTCGGCGAGTCGCCGGGTCCGCCCGACATTGACAGTGGCAAGCCCTTCATGGGTCCCGCCGGGCAGATGCTCGACCGCATCCTCGCGTCGGTCGGTCTGCGGCGCCGCGACTGCTACCTCACCAACACCGTCAAGATGATCTGCACCGGCGACGAGATCACGCCCGAAGTCCTCGCGCTCTTCACGCCCTACCTCCACCGCGAACTCGCCGCCGTCCGTCCCAGAGTCATCCTCAGCTTCGGCAACACGCCCACACGCGCGCTCTTGCGAACCAAGCAGCCCATCTCGAAACTCCGCGGCGAGTTCCACGACTACCACGGCGCGCAGCTCATGCCGACCTTCAACCCCGCGTACCTGCTGCGCGACCCGTCGAAGAAGCGCGAGACGTGGGAGGACATGAAGAAGGTGCGCGACTATCTGGCTACGACGTAAGCCGCTGCGGCTCCCTCCACGCGCGAAGCCTCGGCGGATCAGTAACCCTGCTCCGCCGAGGCTTCGCCGTTAAACTGTCCATCGTCAAGACCGCGCGGTGTCGCCACCTCCGCGCTCACCGGAGGGGCCCGAAGCGCAGAAGGTACTCGGTGGAGTTTACGAAGCCGTTGACCAACGTGCGGTAGTCGCCCGGGTGCGCGTTCAGATAGTCGAGCCAGTCGTTGTAGCCCTTCGTCTCCGGTGTGCGCCGCAGGTAGCCGTAGTACTGCATCGCCACGAACGTCTTGTTCGCCTCCCGGTCGCCGACCCCCCGGCTCTCGACGATGGCGCGTAGGACCTGCGCCCGCGTGAGCGTGTGGGCATTCAAGCGCCCGGTCAGCTCGCTGGCGGCGAGCGCCACTTGTGCGCCCGTGTCCGGGTTGTTCGGGTCGGTCGTGTTGATGCTCGTCACGCCGTAGCGCGCGAGCAGGGCGTTGACGTAAGCGCCATCGTTCAGTCCGTCGTAGAGCGACTTGAACTCCGCGCGCTGCGCGAAGGCGCGGGCGAACGCCGCTCTCTTCTGATAGACCTCAGCCGGGGTCTGCCCCGTCACGCCGCGCATGTCCGCGGCGATCTCGGAATACTGCGCGAGCCGGTCGAATGCGACGCGGTAGAAGAGGAGCGCGTAGAAGCCCTTCAGGCGAAACTCGGGCGAACCGATGAAGGCTGCGGAGACGGTGAGGCGGTCGCACGCCGGGTTGTTATTCACGTCCGAACACCCGTTCAGCAAGCCCGTCCACGGCTCGGCGGCTTCAGGCTCGCGCGAGAGGAAGTCGAGGTAGTGCTGGCGGACGAAGAAGGGCGTCAAGAAGACGGGGTTCGGCGCGCCCGCCGCGTCGTTGTCGTTGATGGTCAGCGTCGCTGTGGTCTGCGAGCCGAGCGCCGCGTCGGTCGGATTCGTGAGCGCGAGCTGCAACGTCTCGTTGCCCTCGACGTGCGCGTCGTCAACCAACGGGATCGAGATCGCTTGCTGTGTCTGACCCGGCGCGAACCTGATGGTGTCGAGCGTGGTCGCGTAGTCGCAGCGCGCGTAAGCCTTGCCCTGCGGGTAGGGCGTGCCGTCGGGCTGCTTAGCGGTCGGGTCGCACGGCACCGCCGCGGGATCGTCAACGGTAGCGAAGTCCACGCTCGCGGGCGCGGAAGTGTCGCCCGTGCGCGAGACGGTGATCGTCGCCCTGCCGTCGCCCTCGTTCGCGCTGTAGCTCGCCGCATTGAACTGCACGGTGTTTGCTCCCGGCGTTGTGCCGGGGTCGTACAACTCGGCGGTATTAGAGCCGCTAAAAACCACGCCACCTGCCGCGACCAAGACCCTGCCGTTCGGCAGCAACGTCGCGGAGTGCGAATCGCGGGCCTCGTTGAGGTCGGCGGTCTTTTTCCACGTCCCCGTCGCCGGGTCATATAACTCAGCACTGTTAACAGCCGTGGAAAACGTGAGGGCGCCGCCCGCGACGAGCACTCTGCCGTCTTGAAGCAGAGTTGCCGTGTGACCAGAGCGCGATGCGTTCATG
>JAIVGV010000326.1 GCA_020201365.1 Acidobacteriota bacterium | reverse complement strand
GTGCCCAACCCCTAACCCCTAACCCCCATCCCCTACTCCAATCCCATCGCCACGCGCGGGTTCTCCGAGTTGAGCTGCGCGTAGCGTTTCAAAAGCTCCTTCGTCTCTTCCGAGATGACTTTCGGGAGCGTGACCTGAACTTCGACGAACTGATCGCCGCGCGCCTGCGGGTTGCGCAAAGAGGGCGCGCCGCGCTCGCGCAGGCGGAACTTTTGTCCGCACTGCGTGCCGGGCGGAATCTTGAGCTGCGCCTTGCCCTCGACCGTGGGCACTTCGATCCGCGCGCCGAGGGCGGCTTCGGCGACCGTGACGGGGACGGTGACGTAGATGTTGTCGCCCTTGCGCGTGAAGTACTGGTGCCGCCCGACGTTCGTGATGATGTAGAGATCGCCGGGCGGAGCGCCCAGACGCCCGCCCTCGCCCTTGCCGGGAATGCGGACGCGCGAGCCGGTGTCAACGCCCGCCGGGATCCTCACTTTAACGCTCTCCGTCTTCGGGACGACTCCCTTGCCGTGGCAGACGGGGCACGGCGGTCTGCGTCGTCCCGTGCCGCCGCAGTCGGGGCACTCCTGCGCGAAGCGGAGTCGCCCGCCCGCGCGCTGGACTTGTCCGGAGCCCTTGCACGTCGGGCAGGTCTGCGCCGCGCCGCCCGTGTCGCCCGCGCCGTTGCAGCGCGAGCACTGCTCGGAGCGGTTGACGGTGAGATTCGTCGTCATGCCCGTGATCGCTTCCTCGAAGGAGAGCGCGAGGGGCATCTCGATGTCCGCGCCTTTCTGCGGAACGGCCGGCGGCGGCTCCTTCTCGCGCGCGCCGCCGAAGAGGTCTGCGAAGATGTCGCGGAAAGAAGAGCCGCCCGACGAAGACGAAGACGAGGCGTTGCCCCAGTCGAAGCCCTCGAAGTCGAAAGGCTGCGACGTGCGCGCGCCGCCCGCGCCGCCGCCCGGAAAGCCGTAGCCTCCGGCGGCGCCCTTCGCCGCGGCGTCGGCGAGGTTGTCGGAGTACTGACCGAAACGATCATAGACCTGTCGCTTCTTCGGATCGGAGAGCACGTCGTGCGCCTCCGTGACGAGCTTGAAGCGCTCCTCCGCCGCCTTGTCGCCGGGGTTGACGTCCGGGTGGTACTTGCGCGCGAGCCGCCGGTAAGCCTTCTTGATCTCCTCAGGCTTCGCCTTGCGGTCAACGCCGAGCACTTTGTAGAAGTCTTCTTTCGCCATCGTTCGATTGCGGGTTGCGGATTGCGGATTAGAAAACCGGAGCACGCTTAATCGCGAGAACCTGTCTTTTCAATCCGCAGTCCGCAACCCGCAATGGTGTTACTTATTCTCGTCCACGTCCACGTACTCGGCGTCAATGACGTTATCCTCGCCGCCGGGCGACGCGCCGCCCGTCGCGCCGGAAGAGGACGCGCCCGCGGCGTTCGCCTGCTCGCCGCCGCCCGCCGCGCCCTGCTGCTGGTAGAGCGCCTCGGCGAGCTTGTGCGAGGCGGTCTGGAGCGCGCTGAAGGCGTTGTTGAGCCGGTCGGCTCCGCCCTCTTCGAGCGCCTTCTTCGCGTCGGCGATTGCCGCCTCGAGCTGCGAGGAAGCCGTCGCGTCGAGCTTCTCCTTGTTCTCGTTGAAGGATTTTTCGACCTGATAGGTGAGACCGTCGAGACGGTTGCGCGCCTCGATCTCCTCGCGCTTCTTCTGGTCTTCGCCAGCGTGCGACTCAGCCTCGCGCATCATCCGGTCGATCTCGTCCTTCGAGAGACCCGACGAAGCCGTGATCGTGATCTTCTGCTCGCGCCCCGTGCCCATGTCCTTCGCCGAGACGTTGACGATGCCGTTCGCGTCAATGTCGAAGGTCACCTCCACCTGCGGCATCCCGCGCGGCGCGGGCGGGATCCCGACGAGGTGGAACTTACCCAACGTCTTGTTGTCCGCCGCCATCGGTCGCTCGCCCTGCAGCACGTGGACTTCGACCGAGGTCTGGTTGTCCGAGGCGGTCGAGAAGATTTCCGACTTGCGCGTCGGGATCGTCGTGTTGCGCTCGATGAGCTTCGTGAAGACGCCGCCGAGCGTCTCGATGCCCAAAGAGAGCGGCGTCACGTCGAGCAGCAGGATGTCGGTCTTCTCGCCCGCGAGGACGCCCGCCTGGACGGCGGCGCCGACGGCGACGACCTCGTCCGGGTTCACGGACTTGTTCGGCTCCTTGCCGAAGAAGTTCTTGACGATCTCCTGCACCTTCGGGATGCGGGTCGAGCCGCCGACGAGCACGACCTCGTCGATCTTCTTCGCGTCAATCCCGGCGTCCTTGATCGCCTGATCCACGGGCGGCATCAGCCGCTTCAGGATCGGATCGATCAACTGCTCGAACTTCGCGCGCGTGAGCTTCATCACCAAGTGCTTCGGACCCGACTGGTCAGCCGTGATGAAGGGCAGGTTGATCTCGGTCTCCATCGTCGAGGACAACTCGATCTTGGCTTTCTCGGCGGCTTCCTTGAGTCGCTGCAAAGCCATCTTGTCCTGCGAGAGGTCTATGCCCTGATCGCGCTTGAACTCTTCGACGATCCACTCGATCAGGCGCTCGTCTATGTCGTCGCCGCCGAGGTGCGTGTCGCCGTTCGTGGACTTGACTTCGACGACGCCCTCGCCGACTTCGAGGATGGAGATGTCGAACGTGCCGCCGCCGAAGTCGAAGACGGCGATGGTCTCGTCCTTCTTCTTGTCGAGCCCGTAGGCGAGCGCGGCGGCGGTCGGCTCGTTGACGATGCGCATCACTTCGAGCCCGGCGATCTTGCCCGCGTCTTTCGTCGCTTGGCGCTGCGCGTCGTTGAAGTAGGCGGGGACGGTGATGACCGCCTTGTCCACCTTCTGACCGAGGTAGTCTTCGGCAGACTGCTTCATCTTCTGCAGGATCATGGCGGAGATCTCCGGCGGGCTGTAGTCCTTGCCGCCCGCCGAGACGCGCACGTCGCCCGTCTTCGGGTCGGGCTGCACCTTGTAGGGAACCTGCTTCTTCTCCTCCGTCACCTCGTCGAAGCGGCGACCCATGAAACGCTTGATCGAGTAGATCGTGTTCTCGGGGTTGGTGACCGCCTGCCGCTTCGCCACCTGCCCGACGAGGCGGTTGCCGTCCTTGGCGAACGCGACGACCGAAGGCGTGGTGCGCCCGCCCTCGGCGTTCGTGATGACGTGCGGCTCGCCGCCCTCCATGACGGCGACGACGGAGTTGGTCGTGCCGAGGTCTATGCCGATTATCTTGCTCATTTTCGCTCTCCCATTCTCTCAACAGCCACCCGCCGCAAACGCCCGACCCGGTGTCGGCTCCTGCCGCCGACGGAGTGCCCGTCCGAAATCGCTTACCGTTAGAGTCCGTAAGTTGAAGCCGCGGATAATATAATATCTGAGTCCGCCATTGTCAACTTTTATCCGCAACTTTTCCGCGCCCCCGTCCCGGTAGGCAAGTCTTAGTATTTCAGCGTTTAGCCGGAAAGGCGGGCTGGCTCTTTACTGCCCGCGCGGCTGCTTGTCTTCGTTCAGCAGGCGCGAGACGTGGAAGATGTAGTGAGCGCCGGAGAGCGCCGCGAAGAGGAAGACCGTGGCGTAAACGGTCGGCAGCAGATTGCCGCGCAGGACGGGCAGTCGCGTGGCGAGCAGGATGAGGACGACCGCCGCGATCTGCACGACCGTGTTCGCCTTCCCCAGCCAGGACGGGCGGAAGTTGCGAAAGCCCGTGACGATGTTGATCGCCGCCGCGCCGACGAGGATGAAGACGTCTCGGCTGATGACGGCGGTCGTCACCCAGAAGGGCACGGGCAGGTGGACGCTCTGGTGCGGCGGCGGCAGCGCCGTCTTGCTCATGACCGACGGCAGCGAGAGCGTGACGAAGGCTGTGACGAGCAGGAGCTTGTCGGCGATGGGGTCGAGGATGGCGCCGAGCTGCGAGCCCTGCTTGAAGCGGCGCGCGAGCAGCCCGTCGAGCCCGTCGGTCAGCCCTGCCGAGACGAAGACGAACAGCGCCCAGCCGAACCGCTGGTAGTAGAGCAGCATCACGAAGACCGGGATCAGCACCATGCGGATCACGGTCAGGAAGTTCGGGATGGTGACGATGCGGGACGACATCAGAAAAGTACCGAGTACCGAGTACCGAGTACTGAGTGAAAGCAATTCTTTTTCTCAGTACTCAGCACTCAGCACTCAGTACTTTTCAGTTCGAGGAGGGAGACTTCCGGCAGGCAGCCGTAGCGGACGGGGAGCACGACCGTGCCCAAGCCGCGGGAGACGTAGATCTGCGTCGCGCCCTGCCCACCCAAGCCCCGCAGCAACCGCCGACGCGGGCGACCCGACGGCGAAGACTCCGAGCGCCAGGTGACCTGCCCGCCGTGCGTGTGACCACTCAAGACGAGATCGACCCCGGCGCGCGCCGCGCGGCGCAGGACGACGGGGTTGTGCGCGAGCAGGAGCTTCATCTCGTCGGCGCGCGATCCGGTGAGCGCTAAGGGTAAGTCTTCCAAGCCGACCATCGTGTCGTCCACGCCCGCGAGCCAGAACGACGCGCCGGGGCGCTCGGGGTGCTCGAAGCGCATCCCCTCGTTGACGAGGACGGTAATGCCCTCGGCGCGGAAGAGGTCTGTGATGAGCTTGGCGTCCGTCCAGTGGTCGTGGTTGCCGAGGACGGCGAAGACGCCGCAGCGCGCCCTGAGTCTTCCTAAGATTTCGGCGCACGGCGCGGCGTACTCTCGCTCGTGCGAGACGTAGTCGCCCGTCAGGGCGATGACGTCGGGGCGGAGGCTGTTGGCGATCTCGACGGCGCGCTCGATCTGCCCCGGCGCGGTGAAAGGTCCGTTGTGAATGTCCGAGAGCTGCACGACGCGCAAGCCGTCGAGCTGGCGCGGCAGGCGGCGCAAAACGATCTCGCGCCGCTCGACCGCGATCATCAAGGGCTCGGCGAAGGCGCGACGCGCGACCTGCAGGAGACCCGCGGCGAGCGAGCGCAGGCGCGGCGCGTTCGCCGCGCGCGGCTCGTAAGAGGCGACGCGGCGGCGACGATCAGTCCATCTTTCGACGCTCGACATGGAAGATTGCTTGTAGGATTAAGTGGTTAAGTCGTGCGAGAGCTTTCCCGTCTGTTCGCACCCTTGCCGTGAAAGCCCGCGCATTATACGAACGTCGGTCTCAAAAGGCAAAGCCCCGGAGGGGTGGCTTCACGCGCCGGACGAGATAGAACGGGGGCGCAACTCTACGGCAACAAAGGCGGAAGCCGGGTACTAGTCGAACAGCGACTGCTCGACCGCGGTCGGGGCGCGCTTGCCCGCCTGCTTCTTCGTCGCGGCTGACGGGTGCTGCGCGAGGTGCTCGGCGTTCAGGCCGAGTTCGCGTAGGTGCGCGGCGAACTTGGCGGGTCCGTGCATCGTGATGATGCGGGAAGCGCCCGTCTCGCGCGCGAGGCGGACGAGATCGTCGTAGTCGGCGTGATCGGAGAGCGGCAGAACCAAGTCAACGCCCTTGTACATGTAGGGCGCGCTCCGCGACATCGCCCAGCCGGTGAGCATGACGGTGTAGCGCCGCTCGATGTTCTGGATCATCGGCTGCTTCCGACAGCCCGGCGGCGCGATGAGCACGCGCCCGCGCACGTGCTCTCTGTTGTACCTTTCGTACTCGCCCGAAAACTTCACGCCCAGCTCGCGGTAAATCTCCGAGACGTTCCAGACCGAGCCGTGCAGCGTCACGCGGTAGCCGCGCCGCAGCAAAAGCTCCAGCGCCTCCTGACTTTTTCCGAGCGCGTAAGCCAGGACGACGGGCACGCGGTCGTCCGACAGCGCGCGGTCGCACGCGGCGTAGAGGCGTTCGAACGTCGCCACGTCGGGCGGAAACTTGTACTGCGGATCGCCGAACGTGGACTCCATCACGAGCGTGTCGCACGGAACGATCACGGCGTCTTCGGCGGCGACGTTCGGGCGGAGTTTCACGTCGCCCGTGTAAACCAGGCGCTCGCCGTCCGTCTCGACCAGAATCTGCGCCGAGCCGAGGCAGTGCCCGGCGGGGAAGAAGGTGAGCGCGTAGCGACCGTAGTCGCGCCGCTCGCCGTAGGTTTGCGTGGTGACTTCCGCCTCGCCGCAGCGGTGGCGGAAGATGCGGGCGGTTTCGGGCGTGGCGACGATTGACGCGTGCTCGGCGATGTGGTCGGAGTGTGCGTGCGAGATGACGCAGCGCTCGCGCGCGCCGTCGGCGTCGAGCCACAGGTCTAGGTCGGGCAGGTACAAGCCTTCTCTGTATTCGACCCTCAACAAGTTAACCGCCCCCTCGACGCGAATGCGGCACGCGATCAGCCAGCGCAGACGACGCGGGCGTGCGCCGCTCGCAGTCGCGAACGCGCGCGCCGCGCGCAACCTCTCTCGACACAGTTTCGGGAGTAACTGGATTTATTATAACACCCCGCGGCGCGGGCGGCGCGGGCGCGGCGGGGAGGGGCGGGCGTTGAGAGAGGACGACGGGCGAACTTCACGGGGCGGCGAGGAGTCGGGCGCGGTGCGTTCGGACGCGGCGGCGGGCTCCGACGTCGCGTCGCGGCTGACGGCGCTCGCCGGGGAGCCTTCGCCGGGTCGTCGCCGCTCGGAGCGCGTCGTCGCCGCGCACAAGCTCGTGCGCGCCGAGTACGTTTACCTCGCGGCGCTCGCGGCGTTCGCCGTGCTCGCCGTCTTCGCGCACCTGTACGCCTACTTCGCTTGGGACGTGCGCGTCACACTCGCGCTGCAGAGCCTCCCGGCGGCGTGGATGCTCCCGTTCATGCGCGCCGTCTCGACCTTCGGGGATAGCTGGCACGGCTGGGCGCTCGCCGCCTTGACGATGCTGGCCTTCGCGGCGCGGCGTCGGCGCACGGAGATGCTCGCGCTGCTCTTCTCGGTCGGCGCCGGCGAACTCGTCAACCGCGTCGTCAAGTGGCTCGTCGGGCGCGGGCGCCCCGCCCCCACGCTCGTGCGCGTCTCCGGCGCCTGGGCGCGCGAGAGCTTCCCTTCGGGTCACGTCACGTTCTACGTCTGCTACTTCGGCTTCCTCTTCTTCGTCGCCTACGCGCTGCTGCGCAGGGGCACGAACGCGCGGCGCGTCGTGCTCACACTCACGGCGCTGCCCGTCCTGCTCGTAGGCTTCTCGCGCGTCTATCTCGGCGCGCACTGGGCGAGCGACGTGCTCGGCGGCTACCTGCTGAGCGGCTTGTGGCTCGCGCTCACGCTCCACCTCTACCGGCGCTGGAAGGCGCGCTCGACGTTCCACCAAGACGAGAACAAGGTACAGACTTAACGTCGAGAGGCGGCGACCCTCTGACGTGAGAGCCGCCGCCTCCGGATGTGGCTACGTGTATCCGCGCGTCGCCCGTCACCTCGGCGGGGGCGCGGCTCCGGCGGGCACGATCCAGAGTCGGACGCCGAAAGCGCTGCTCGTGCCGCCGTCCACGACGACGATCCGCGAAGCGTCTATGCCGCGCGTCGTAACCAAGTAGTCCTTCGCGTACTGGGCGCGCTTCGACGTCGCGCCGGGGCGCGCGTTCGGCGCCGCATAGACGACGATGTAGCCTTGCGCCGACGGCTCGGCTTGCAGCTCCGCGGCGAAGTTGTCGAGACGCGCCTTCTCGTCGTCGCGGGAGATGTCGCCGTACTCGTCGAACGGCTTCGGCTGCGGGGGCGGGGGCGGGGGCAGCGGGAGGCTCGTCGCGCACGAGTCGGAGCAGCGCGGACCGTAGCCCTCGACCTCGACCGTCGCGCGCAGCTCCGCCCCTCCGGCGAGCCCCGCCGTGTCAACCGTGATCGCCGACGTGCCCTGACCGCCGACGATGCGCCCGCCCGTCACAGTCCAACTGTAGCCGGGCGTGCGACCGGGAGTGCCGCCGCTCACGTCGGCGCTGAAGGTGACGGGCGCGCCGGGCGCGCCGGGCGTCGGGCACGAGACCGAGATGTTCGGGCAGACCTCGACGACGGGCGGGCACTCGACGACCTGCACGACCGCCGAAGTGAAGGCGGTGCAGCCGGGCTCGCCCGCGCCCGTCTCACCCGTCACCGTGCTCGCCTCGACCGTCGCCGTGTAGCGACCGGGCGCGGCCCCGCCCAAGTCCCACACGGTCGTCGCGCCGGAGCCTTCGACGCGCCCGCCTGTCGTCTCCCACTTGTAGCGCAGCGTCCTGCCTTCGGGCGAGGTCGCGTCGGCGCGCAGCTGCACGCGCGAGGCGTCGAGCGATGAGTCGCGCGCGCAGATGGTGACGAGCGTCCTGTCCGCCGTCAGAGAGACCGTCGGCGGACTGGGCTGTGCCTGCGTGCTCCTCTTCTGGACGGCTTCGGTCGAGGCGAGCGGGAGCGCGACCAGCGCGACGAGCGTTAGGCTGGTGACGACGAAGGCTGTTCGGTGTGGGCGCATCTGTGGCTCCTTTTGACGAGACCAGATTCGACAATCGCGGGGGCTATATGTCTGGTAACAAACGGACAATGGCGCGAGTTTACCAGAAGGCGTGAGTTTACCGGAATGAGGCGGGCGGTTAGTGAGTGATCTGGACGGGCGTGCCGAGGGGCACGGCGTCGAACAGCTCACGGATGTCCGCGTCGTCGAGCGCGACGCAGCCCCAAGTCCAATCCGAAGACGCGCCGCCGCCGTGGATGAAAATCTCGCCGCCGAGCGCGGTGTCCCACGGCGGTCGCACGCGGCGGTCTATCGCGGCGACGATGCGGTCGCGCCGGGCGCGCGTGATGAGGTGATCGCGCAAGCCCCGCTCGGCGTCCTCCCGGTTCGGGTAGCTCAAGCCGAGAGAGAGCGTGAACTTGCTCGCCGCGTTCTTCACGCAGACGTAGAAGTCGCCTTCCGGCGTGCGACGGTCGCCCGCGCGCTCCTTGTCGCCGACCGGATCGCTGCCGAGCGCGACGCGGTACGCGCGCACGACGCGACCCTGCGAGTAGAGTTCGAGCCGCCGCGCGCTTTTCGAGACGACGAGGCGCGGCTCGGCGAGCGGGAGCTTGAGCGGCTCGCGCGCGCCGCCCGTCTGAGGCTGCGCGCTCGCCGGATCGTCGGACGGAGGTTTCACTTCTTCGCGTTGATTCGTATGGGCTCGCACGCCCGACACGCCCGCGCGCCGTGCGAGCCGCGCCGCCGGGACGACGCAGAGGAGCGCAACCGTCAGGCTGGCGAGAATCTTCACGGCGAGATAGACACCGACCGCGCCGTCCGTGTTCCGGCGCGCCGTCTAGTTGGTCGAAGAGATGAGCCGCCAGTTGTTCGTCGCCTCGGCGGGGACTTGGCGGTGCTCCGTGACCCAACTGATGATGAGGTTGCGTATCTCCTCGGAAGAGCGGAACACTTCGGGCGCGCCCTTGTACATCGTGTAGCCGCCGCCGCCGTTGACGCGGTAGTTGTTCGTCGCGAGCCGCAAGCGTTGCGCGGGGTTCAGGGGCTGGCCGCGGAAGCGCAGGTTCTGGATGCGCTGTCCGGCGGGCTTGGTGATGTCGAGGTCGTAGGTGACGCCCTCGCCGACGTCGAAGTTGTAGCCGGGGATCTGCGGGTTGACGAGTTCAGACGGCGACTTGCCCGGCTGAAAGGGGAGGAAATACTCCGCCGAGTGTTCGAGCGCGTCTTTCAACTGCTGCCCCG
>JAIVGV010000044.1 GCA_020201365.1 Acidobacteriota bacterium | reverse complement strand
GGGTGTGACGGACGATTGACGCCCGGAGGCGGACAGTTGTGACAAAATTATTTCGTTCGTTGTCTCTATTGACGCCGGTTACTCAGAAGAGGACGGGATGAGTCCGTGTTTGTAGGCGTAAACGAGCAAGCCGAGGCGACCGCCTTTAATGTCGAGCTTGTCGTAGATCGCGGAGAGGTTGTTGCGCACGGTCGGCTCGGCAACGACGGGGCGCAGGCGCTCGGCGATCTCCTTGTTCTCCAGACCCTCGCCGACGAGCGCGATGATCTCCCGCTCGCGCTCGGTGAGCGTGGCGATCTTCGTGGCGTCGGGATCGGAGGCGTCGCGCACGCGCCGCTCAAGCAGCCTGCGGGCGGCGCCGGGTTCGAGCCAGTAGTCGCCCGTGCGGTGAACCTTCTCGATGGCGCTCAAGAGTTCGGTCGCGCCCTCGTCCTTGAGCACCACGCCCTTGGCGCCCAGGTCCATCGCCTTGTCGCGCTTGGCGACGTCGCGCAAGCCCGTCAGCACGATGACGCTTGAGGCGGCGGACGCCTTGCGCAGCTCCGGCAGGAGCGCGAGCCCGCTGTCCGTGCCGAGGTCTAGATCGAGCACGACGACGTCCGGCTTCTCGCGCGCGGCGATGGCGAGCGCGTCGGCGCGGTTGCCGGCGTCGCCGACGACGACCATCCCGCCGCGGCTCTCGATCAGATCGCGCAGCCCGTCGCGGATGATCTTGTGATCGTCAACGAGCAGGACGCGGATCGGCTTTTCGTCCGACTTCGGCATCTGTTCCGCGCGCACTTGGTTTAAAGGGGTATCTCCACACGGACGCGCGTGCGCCCGTCGCTTGAGCGCCCGACGGCGACGTGCCCGCCCAGCTCTTCGGCGCGTTCCGCTATCGAGCGCGGGGTGAAGGGCGCGCGCGCCGAATCGTCGGCGCGGGGGTCGTCGTTCTCGACCGAGACGAGCAGCGAGCTGTCGTCGCGCTCCAGAGTGATCTTGCAGACGGTCGCGGAGGTGTGCTTCCTGACGTTGCTCAGCCCTTCGTGGACGATCCGGATCAGGTCGGCGGCGAGGCGGTCGTTGACCCTGAAGTCGCCCTTGCTCTCAACTTTTACATCCAAGTCGTAGTTTTGTGCAAACTGCGCGGCGAAGCGCTCGACCGCCGACACGAAGTCGTCCTGCCTGCCCTCGCCGTCCTTGAGCCCGCGCACGAAGCCGCGCAAGCCCGCGATCTCCTCGACCGTCGTCTGAAAAGTGCGCTCGACGTCGTCGGCGACGTCCGCCCCGGCGGCGAGCTTGTTGCGGATGGCGGCGAGTTTGTACTGGAGCCCGATGTAGGGCTGGATGACGCTGTCGTGGATGTCGCGCGCGAGCCGCTGGCGCTCCTGCTCCGCCGCGTTCGAGGCGAGGCGTTCGAGCAGCCGGATGTTGTGGATGACCGGCATCATCTGCTCGCCGACCTGCATCAGGTAGCCGATGTCCGCGCCCTCGAAGACGCCGCGCCGCGCGCTCATGTAGAGCCGCCCGATGGTCTTGCCGCGGTAGTGGAGCGGGACGGAGACGAACGAGTCGGCTCCGAGCTTCGCCGCGAGCGCGTCGCCCGGCGCGTCCGACGCCCCCGTGCACTCGCCCCCGCTCTCGGCGTCCACGGAGTAGTAGCCGGAGTCGAGGAGCGAGCGCAGGCGCGACTTCCCGCGGTGGATCATGGCGCAGTCGTCGGGCAGCGAGAGGAGCTGGCGCGCCAGCGCGGGCGGGACGACTTCCGCCTGCGCCGACTCGGCCGTCTCGCCGCGCCGCAGGCGGAAGATGCGACACACGTTGTCGCGCGGGTCGGTCAAGACCATCAGGCAGTCGTCGGCGTCGTAGAAGGCGCGCAGCCGTTCGAGCATCGAGCCGATGGTGTAGCCCACGTCGAAGCGCGGGTTCGAGAGCCGGATCACGCCGCGCAGGAGTTCCGACTGCTGGCGGAGCTTGATCTCGTTGCCGCCCCAGTAAGCCATCATGTAGCCGAGCGCGACGAGGTACACGGGGCGCAGGAGGAAGCGATCCAGCTCGAACCGCGCGCCGCCCGGCGAGGTCGCGAAGCCGATGAGCGTGAAGAGCGCGGCGGAGGCGAGCGTCACCTCCATCCCCTCGTGGAAGCCGAAGCGGAAAGAGGCGATGATGATGGCGAAGAAGAAGAAGAAGAAGAAGACGCTGCTCGTGCCGCTCGACAGCGAGACGAGGACGAGGTAGCACGCGACGTCAACCCAGTGCGTGAGCCTGCGCGGGTGTCGCGGGGCGCGGCGCAGCGTCAGCGCGTAGGCGACCGCGCTGAAAAGACTGTAGAGGACGAGCGCGAGGTAGGTGAGGGCGACGTTCTTGTCGGGCTCGGTCGGGTCTATGTAGATGATGATCAGCGCGGCGAGCGCGAGCACCAGCCGCACGAAGGCGATCATCCGGTCGTCAACCAGTTGGACGCCCGCCGCCCCGCGAACCGGCTCCGCGCGACGCACCCCGACCTCGCGCACGGCGGGCTTCGCCTCTCCGGGTTTGGACTGTACGAGGTTCAAGAAATGCGCTGGCGCTCGCGCCCCGTTCTCCGCCCCCACTGACGACCGTCGGCGGCGCGCGCAAGATGGGCTATGGTCATACGGCGTGGAACAGTATTCCGAATTCAGCCGCCGCGTCAAACGCGCCGCGACGCGCCGCCTACCCTCCCCACGGGGGGGCTGTTATAATCGCGCCGCCGCCGTGCGAGATAGACTGAGACGAAGGCGACGGGATTCGACCGTTCCGGTCGAGCCGGGGGACGCATGGGCAAGTTGGCATTCTTCATATCATCGCTGGCGTTCGCGCTCGCCGCCGCGGGCGTCGCGCCCGTCGCCTCGTGCGGGGCGAAAGGGGGCGCAAGCAAAAGAGTGACATCCGAAGATCGCGCCAAACTGGAGAAGGGCGTCTGGGGCGGCGAGCACATCCGCCTCGAAGTGACGGACGACGGTGCGCAGGTCGAGTACGACTGCGCGCACAGCACGATCACGCAGAGCATCGCGCCCGACCGCGACGGCAAGTTCGACGTCAGAGGCGACTTCGTCCCGGAGCGCGGCGGTCCCGTGCGCCGCGACGAGCCGCCGCCGACGCGCCCCGCGCGCTACGCCGGGCGCGTCAGCGGCGACACGCTCACGCTGAGCGTCACGCTCACAGACACAGGCGAGCACGCAGGCGACTTCACGCTCACGCGCGGCAGCAGCGGTCGCGTGATGAAATGTCGCTGAGCAGCCATTCCGCATCCCCCGCCCCGGCGACCGTTTCAATTCAACCAGTCCTTCAAGAGGAACGCAGATGAAACGCACCGTCCTGTCAACCGGGTTGGCTTTAATACTCTTCGCCGCGTCGGCGTGCCGCGGCGGCGGCGGCAACACCGCGCAGCCCGCCGCCGACACCGGCAACATTAATATCGGAGTGTTCGCTGACTTTTCGGGCGGCACATCCGCCGCGGGTCAGGCGACGAAGAACGGCGCACAGTTGGCGGCAGACGAGATCAACAACGCGGGCGGGATCGGCGGGCGCAAAGTCGAGTTGGTCTTCGAGGACGACCGAGGGGCTGCGGACGGCGCCGAGTCCGCCGCCTCGCGCCTGCTCGCGAGCCGCGTGCGCGCCATCCTCGGCGGCACTTCGCCCGGCGCGCTCGCCGCCGCGTCGAAGGCGCAGCAGGCGGGCGTGCCGCTCGTCACCACCTCCGCGACCGAGCCGAACGTGACGGGCGCGGGCGCTTACGTCTTCCGCGTCTGCGTGCCCGACTCTTTTCAGGGCGAGGCGATGGCGAAGTACGCCGCGCGCAACCTGCACGCCAAGACCGCCGCGATCCTCTCCGAGTCGAACTCGGACTACAGCGACGCGCTCGCCCGCGCCTTCGAAGAGAACTTCACCAAGCTCGGCGGTCAGGTCACGCAGAAACTCAACTACGCCCCCACGGACGCAGACTTCCGCACGCAGCTAACCGCCATACGCGACGCGAACGCCGAAGCGCTCTACGTCCCCGGTCGCTACTCCGAGGTCGGACGTGTCGCCAAGCAGGCGCGCGATCTCGGCGTCAAAGCGACGCTGCTCGGCGGCGACGCCTGGAACGATCCGCGCCTCTTCGCTTCCGGCACGGACGCGCTCGACGGCTCCTACACCACCGGAGCCTTCTCCGCCGACGACCCCGATCCGCAGGTGCGCCGTTTCGCCTCCGACTACGCCTCGCGCTACGGCGGCGCGCCGCCCGCGTCTGCCGCCCTCGCCTACGACGCGACGAAACTCCTCGCCGACGCCGTCGCGCGCGCGGGCACGACCGACGGCGCGAGACTGCGCGACGCCATCGCGCAGACCTCCGGCTACAAGGGCGTGACCGGCGCGCTCTCCTTCAACCAAGAGCGCAACGTCGCGAAGCCCACCGTCGTCTTCAAAATTCAGGGCGGGAAATTCTACCCGGTTTTCAGAGGCGAACTCTGAACGCACAGCGCCACCCTCGCGGGAGAGCCCGCGCCACCGCCACCGCCTCTAATTTTGGACATGGAAAATAGGCACGTGCGGATTCGAACCGCAGACCCCTACCGTGTCAAGGTAGTGCTCTACCGGGCTGAGCTACGTGCCTGAATCTGACGAGATGAGTTTTCAAACGCTCGCCGAGCGGAGTTGAAAATTAACAGACCGTTCGCGCGGCTGTCAAGCAGCCCGCCCCCGCAAGAAAGCCCGTCATTTCGCGCGTTTTCGCCCGCCGCGACCGACCAGCCGGACGATCACCGCGCCGCCGATGAGCCCGCACCTCCTAATATTTTAGTTGACAAGCCCGCGCCTCGCGCGTATCCTCCTAATTCCTTAGGAGGTCGCCATGCCGCGACGCAAGTCGGCGCACCTGACGCCGCTCGAACTCGAAATCATGAAGGTGCTCTGGGAGACGGGTCCCGCCAACGTCCAGACCGTCCAGCGGCGCCTCGACACGGGGCACGCCTACACGACCGTCCAGACGATGCTTAACGTCCTGCACCGCAAGGGCAAGGTCACGCGCCGCCTCAAGGAGAAGGCTTACCTCTACCGCCCCGCCGTGAGCCGCCGCGAGGTGGTCGGCAAGGCTCTGGGCGATCTCATCGAGCGGATGTTCGGCGGCTCGGCGGAGAGTCTCGTGATGAGTCTGATCGAGGCGAAGCGGCTGACGCCGGAGAGGCTCGCGCGCCTGCAGAAGCTCGTCGAGAAGGGGGCGCGCGATGAGCAGGACGATTGAACTCGCCGCGAGCTTCCTCGCCAACGCCGCGTGGCAGATCGCGGCGGTCGCACTCGCCGCCGCGCTCTGCGCGCGCATCTTGCGTGACGCGCCCGCGCGTCTGCGCCACGTTATTTGGGTCGCCGCCCTCACGCTCTCCTTCGCGCTCCCGCTCGCCGGCGCCTTCGCTCCGACGGACGCCAGCGCTCCGCGCGATGTCGCGCTGCCTTCGAGCCTCGACGCCGCGAACGAGAGGTTGAACGTCTCGGCGGGAGAAGCGCGCAACCCGTCGCTCGACGCTGACGCGGGCACGCGAGGCGACGAGTCGCACGCCGCGACCGCGGCGACGGGCGGATTCAACTTCGCGCGCCTTCTCCGGCGACGGACGAAACTCATCGTGGGCTCGCCCGCGCTCGCGGCAGCCTTCGTCACCTGCTACGCGATCTTCCTGCTGTTCCACTTCGCCGCGCTCGCGCGCGCGTGGCGTCGCACGCGCAGGCTGCGTCGCTCTGCGACGTCGTCCGCTCTTCCCGCGTCAGTCGCTCCGACCACGGAGCGCTGCCGCTCGGCGTTCGGCTTGCGCCGCGTCGCGTTCGCTTGCTCTCGCGAGGCGCGCGCGCCCGCGACGCTCGGCACGTTCGCGCCGCTCGTCGTGCTGCCGGAGAAGTTCTGCGAGGAGGGCGTCTCTGCGGAGACGCTCGCGTCGGTCGTCGGTCACGAGCTGGCGCACGTCGCGCGCCGCGACTTCGCTCTGAACCTCGCTTACGAAATCTTATTGTTGCCCGTCTCGTTCCACCCGCTCGCGCGGTTCTGCAAGCGGCAGGTGGATCGCACGCGCGAGCTGGCGTGCGACGAGCTGGTGGCGGAGCGCCTGCTCGCGCCCGACGTTTACGCGCGCTCGCTCGTCCGCGCGGCGGGCGCGATCGCGGCGACGCCGACGCGGGCGTTGACGCTCGGAGTTTTCGACGCGGACATCCTGGAGGAAAGGATCATGCGTTTGACCGAACACACACGCCGCCTCAGCCCTCGCTCCGCGCGCTCGCTCGCGCTCGCTTCCGTCGCGCTGCTCAGCCTTTCGTGCCTCGCCATCTCTTCTTTCTCTTTCCAGATCGGAACTGACACCGCCCCCCGACTCGGCGACGCGCGCCCGTCCACGACCGATCCCGTGATCGGCGAGACGCGCGAGAACGTCGCTCAGGAGAGGCGACAAGAGCCGCCCGCGCGCGAGGAGCGCGAACGCGGCGACGCCCTACAGCGCGGCGAGATCGCGCAGTCGTTATCGTCCGGCGACGCGCAGACGCGCGCGCACGCCGCGTGCGAGGCGGGGCACAAGCGCGCAGTTGATCTGATCCCCGCGCTCGCCTCCATGCTCGGCGACGACGCACCCGTCCCCCTGGAGCGTTGCTGGGGCGAAGGCAGGTGGAGCCCCGCCCTCGACTCCTTCAAGCAGCCCTCGCCCGGCGAGCAGGCAGCCATCGCGCTCGCCTCGATGGGCACGCCCGCGCTCGAACCTCTGACGCGCGCGCTCGACGACGGCAGCGCCGGCGTCCGGCGCAACGCGGCGTGGGCTATCGGCGAGCTGACGAACATGCGCGAATCGGATCGCGCCCCGGCAGTCCCGCGCCTCATCGAGCTGCTCTCGGACTCCGACGAGTTGGTGCGCTCGGCAGCCGTGCAAGCGCTCGCGGAGGTCAGGGACGAGCGCTCGGTCGCGCCGCTGATCGGCGCGCTCTCAGACTCGCAGCCGGGCGTGAGGCAGCGCGCCGCCTGGGCGCTCGGCGAGTTGAAGGCTGGGCGCGCGGTCGAAGCGCTCGGCGGCTTGCTGGTCTCTGACTCGCAGGCTGAAGTTCGCCAACGCGCGGCGCGCGCGCTCGGCGAGATTCAGAGCCGGAAGGCGCTGCCGTTCCTCAAGCAGGCGCGCAGCGACGCGGAGCCGCGCGTGCGCGAGGCGGTCAGGTGGGCGCTCTCCGAAATCGAAGGCGACGACGGAGACTCGCAACCGTGATCCGGCGTTGACGCGCAGGGCGGCGACTGATTTCAGTCGCCGCCACGTGCCCGGCTTTCAAACTTCCCTTCCCATCGTCAGCCGCGTAAACGACTAAACCACAGGAGGCGACTTCAAGTGTCGGAGCTGAACCAAGTGTGCCGGAGGTCTGTCCGCCTGCTCGCGCTCATGGCGCCCGTCGTGCTCTGCGTCGCGCCCGCCGCAGCGCAGCAGCGCAAAGCCGGCGATCTCTCGATCAAGCCATACGGCTTCGAGACCTTCAACCACGAGAAGGTTGACGCGGAGTTCGGCACGCTCACCGGCCCCGAAAACCGGCGCGACCCGAACGGTAATTTGATCGAGCTGGCGTTCGTGCGCTTCAAGAGCACGTCGAAAACTCCGGGCGCGCCCGTCGTCTATCTCGCGGGCGGACCCGGCGGCAGCGGCATCGGCACGGCGATGGGCACGCGCTTTCCCCTGTTTATGGCGCTGCGCGAGGTCGGCGATGTCGTGGCATTCGACCAGCGCGGCACGGGCTTCTCGAAGCCGAACCTCTCCTGCGCGCAGCGGCTCGACATCCCGCTCGACGTTGCGCCGTCGCGCGCCGCGCTCGTCAAAGCGGTGCGCGAGCAGTCGCGCGAGTGCGAGTTCTTCTGGCAGACCTTGCAGCGCGTTGACCTCGCCGCCTACAACTCGAACGAGAGCGCGGACGATCTGGAAGACTTGCGACGCGCGCTCGGCGCGCGACAGATCAGCCTCTGGTCGATCAGCTACGGCACGCACCTCGCGCTCGCGACCATCCGCCGCCACCCGCAGGCGATCTCGCGCGCGATCCTCGCGGGCACGGAGGGACCCGACCACACTTACAAACTGCCCTCGAACATCGAGAAGCACCTCGCCGACCTGAGCGAAGTCATTAAAAACGATCCCGCCATCGGCGGAGAGATTCCGGACTTCCGCGCGCTGATGAAGTCCGTCTTCGACAAGCTGGAGCGCGAGCCGCAGGCGGTCGAGATCACAGACCCGCTCACGCACGAGCCCGTCAAAGTCACCGTCAACAAGTACGTCCTGCAAAACTTCGTCGCCAACAACATCGGCACTACCGTCACCGCCAGCTTCCCCGCCCTCTTCTACCGCGCCGCGCGCGGCGACTACCGAGACCTCGCGCAAATCTGGCTCAGCCAGTCGCGCGACGAACTCGGCAACGCGATGTCCTTCATGATGGACTGCGCCTCCGGCGAGACCGCCGCGCGCCGCGACCGCATCAAGCGCGAAGCGACGACGACGCTGCTCGGCGACCTGATGAACGATCCCTTCCCCGACGTGTGCGAGGAATGGAAAGCGCCCGACCTCGGCGACGACTTCCGCTCCGTCGTCCGCGCCGACGTGCCCGTCCTCTTCATCTCCGGCACGCTCGACGCGCGCACGCCCATCTCGAACGCGGAGGAGTACCGCGTCGGATTCCCCAACAGCACGCGCCTCATCGTCGAGGGCGCGGTGCACAGCGATCCACTCTTCCTCTCGTCGCCCGAGATCAAAGACGTGATGTTGGAGTTTATGAGAGGTCAGACGGTCTCGACGACGCGGATCAAGCTCCCGCCGATGAAGTTCACGCCGCTGATGGCGCAGGCGACGAAATGATCAGGAACTACCGGCGCGCCGCTTCCGCGGCGGCGCGCTCCCACTCTTCGTAGAGCGCGCGCAGCCGCTCGTCAGCCGCGCGGTAGTCCTGGTTGAGGCGCGCGGCGCGGGCGTGGTCGCGCGCGACTTCGGGGCGCGAGAGGTCGTCGGAGAGCGAGGCGAGGCGCTGCTCCGTGCCGGCGATCTCCGCTTCGATCTGCTCGGTCGTGCGCGCGGGCGTCTGAGCCTTCTTGATCACCTTCACGCCCGCGCCTTTCGACTTGTCGCCCGCGCCCTTGTGCTTCGCGCCGCCGCCCCTCGCTTCCTTACCTTTCGACTTCTCAGCCGCGTCGCCGTCGTGCGACGACGAGCGACCGCCGCCCTTCGCGCCCGACGACGCGGGCTGGGGCGCGTCGGCGGTCGCGTTTGTCGCCGCCGCGACCGTTGAAGCGGAGCCGCCCGCCGCCTTCCAGTCGTGGTACTCGGTGTAGTCGCCGTCGTAGTGCTCGGCGTTGCCGCGACCGTCGAGGGCGAGGATTTGCGTGGCGACGCGGTCGAGGAAGTAGCGGTCGTGGCTGATGGTGATGATCGTGCCGTCGTACGCGTCGAGGGCTTCTTCGAGGGCTTCGCGCGAAGGGATGTCGAGGTGGTTCGTCGGCTCGTCGAGGACGAGGACGTTGACGCGCGAGTAGATCAACTTCGCGAGCGCGAGCCTGCCCTTCTCGCCGCCCGACAGGTCTTGGACTTTCTTGTACACGTCGTCGCCCGTGAAGAGAAACTGCGCGAGGAAGTTTCTCAGCTCGCCCGCCGTCAC
>JAIVGV010000325.1 GCA_020201365.1 Acidobacteriota bacterium | reverse complement strand
ATAGTCAACATCTCCTCCGTTCACGCGCACGAGACGACGAAGAACGTCGTCCCCTCCGCCGCCTCGAAGGGCGGCATGGAGGCGTTCACGCGCGGCTTCAGCGAGGAGATCGCGCAGCGGAAGATTCGCACCAACTGCGTCGCGCCCGGCGCGGTTGACACGCCGATGCTGTGGGACAACCCGAACGTCAAGAGCGGCGCTGAGAAGATCAGGGGCGCGGTAGGCAAGCCCGAAGACATCGCGGCCGCCGTCTGCTTCCTCGCCTCCGACGAGGCGCGCTTCATCACCCGCACGACGCTCGTCGCCGACGGCGGCCGGCTGGACATTCTGTAAGGAGGGAAGCGCAACGTCATGACGAGTTTCATGTTCTCAACGGGCATCGAGAACAGCTACCCGACGATTGCACTGCCCGACGGGAGCACGAAGCGCGTTGACGAGATGGAGAAGTGCGGCCACTACGCGCGCTGGCTGGAAGACTTCCAACTCGTCAAGGAGATCGGCATCAGCTTCCTGCGCTACGGCCCGCCCTACTGCCGCGCGCACACGGGAGCGGGCCGCTACGACTTCTCTTTCGCCGACGAGACTTTCGGCGCGCTGCGCGAACTCGACATCACTCCCATCGCAGACCTCTGCCACTTCGGCGTGCCCGATTGGATCGGGAACTTTCAGAATGAGGACTGGCCCCGCCTCTTCGCTGAGTACGCCCGCGCGTTCGCCGCGCGCTTCCCATGGGTGCGCTACTACACGCCGGTCAACGAAATCTTCGTCGCCGCGGAGTTCTCCGCGCTCTTCGGCTGGTGGAACGAGCGGCAGAAGAGCGACAAGGCATTCGTCCGCGCGCTCAATAATCTGTGCAAGGCGAACGTGCTCGCCATGCGCGCGATTTTAAAAGAGCAGCCGAAAGCCATCTTCATACAGAGCGAGTCGTCGGAATATTTCCACCCGGACAACCCTGACTGCCAGGCCGTCGCGGACGACTACAACGAGCGCCGCTTCCTCTCGCTCGATCTGACCTACGGCTACCCGATCAACGTGAAGATGTATTTGTATCTGACGGACAACGGCATGACGCGTGAGGAGTACGAGTGGTTCGGCGAGAACCATGTCCGCGCGAGCTGCGTCATGGGCAACGACTACTACGTGACGAACGAGCACCTCGTGGAAGAGGACGGCAGCCTAAAGCCTTCGGGCGAGGTCTTCGGCTACTACGTCATCACGCACCAGTATTTCCAGCGCTACGGACTACCCGTCATGCACACGGAGACGAACCTACAGGACGCCGAGCGCGCGCCCAACTGGCTCTGGAAGGAGTGGGCAAACGTCCACCGCCTGCACCAGGACGGCGTGCCGATACTCGGCTTCACGTGGTACTCGCTCACGGATCAGGTTGACTGGGACACGGCGCTACGCGAAGACGCGGGGCGCGTAAACCCGCTCGGCCTCTACGATCTGGATCGCAAGATTCGACCCGTCGGTGAGGCTTACCGCACGCTCATCAGGCAGTGGCGCAAGTTCCTCCCGACGCAGAGCTACAGCCTAGGGCGCGCGCTCTGATCCGCGCTACGCTTTTTTTCGGAGCGGGAGACATGGGCAGGAAGAGTTCGCACGAACAAACTTCGGTCGCGTTAAAGCTGGCGCTCTTCGGCGCGGGTGCGGCGGCTGTATGCGCCGGGTGGAAGCTGTGGCGGCGCGCGGGGTTGGAAAGGCTCAACCGAAATCTTCCGCGCGGTCAGAAGATTCTGATCGTCGGCGCGGGCTTCGCCGGCGCGAACGCCGCGCGCGAACTCGCGAAACTCCTGCCGCGCCCGGAGCACGCCGAGATCACGCTCGTTGACGAGGACGACTACCAGCTCTTCACGCCCATGCTCACCGAAGCCGCGGGCGGCGAGATCGAGCCGCGCCACGCCGTCAGCCCGCTCCGCGATCTGCCCCGGCGAATCACGTTCGAGCAGGGGCGAGTCACCGAGATAGATATACCGAACAAGAAGGTGACGCTCGAAAGCCCGACAACCCACGGAGGAGGCGCGAACCGGCGGACGCTCTCGGCAGATCACCTCGTCGTCGCCGTCGGCTCCGTGCCGAACTTCCACGGAGTGCCCGGCGTGGCCGAGCACTCGCTGACGGCGAAGAGTCTCGGCGACGCCGCAGCTATCCGCGATCACGTCTTAGAGATGCTGGAACGCGCCGACGCGGAGAGCGACGCGGGCGAACGACGCGCGGCGCTCACATTCGTCGTGGGCGGCGCCGGCTTCACCGGCGTCGAGACGATGGCCGCAGTCAACGATCTCGTCCGCGCCAGCGTCGGCCGTTTCCCGAACGTGAAGGCGCAAGACGTTCGCGCGCTCCTCATCGCGCCCGAAGAGCGCCTGCTGCCGGAACTGAGCGTCGAACTTGCCTCTTACGCGCGACGCCAGCTCGAAACGCGCGGCGTCGAGGTTCGTCTTAAAACGAAGATCACGGGCGCGGGCGAAGGGTGCGTTGAGTTGCAAGGGGGCGAGCGAATCGAGACGCGCACGCTCATCTGGGCTGGCGGCGTCAAGCCGAGCCCGGTAGTCGAACGATTAGATTGCGAGCGCGGAGAGCACGGCGGCATCGTCGTTGACGAGTGCCTGCGCGTGCCGCGCCGCGCGGGCGTCTGGGCGCTCGGCGACTGCGCGGAGATTCCGAAGGGCGCATCGAAGCAGACTTACTCGCCCACCGCGCAGAACGCCGTGCGCGAGGGGCGGCTCGTCGCGCGCAACATGGTGGCGACGATGCGCGGGGAGGAGCCGCGTCCCTTCCGCTACCGCCCCGTCGGAGAGCTAGCGCTGGTCGGCAGGCACGTTGGCGTCGCGCGCGTTTACGGGATCAACTTCTCCGGACTGTTCGCGTGGCTGCTGTGGCGCGCGGTCTATTGGGCGAAGATGCCGAGCGCCCGCCAGCGCGCCCGCGTCCTCTTCGACTGGCTGCTGGACTTTATGTTCGGCCGCCCCGCCGATGCTGTTATCAAGCCGTGAGTACGACAACGAGGACTCACGCGAGATGGTCTCAGCCTACCTCGCGCACCACGGCTACCAAGTCAAGACTGCGGACTCGTGCGCCGAAGGGCTGCTGCGAGCAAAGTATGAAGAGTTCGACCTGTTCGTGCTCGACTACAGGTTCGCCGACGGGACAGGCATGGACTTGTGCGAGAAGATACGCGAGTTCGACCCCTCGACGCCGACCATATTCATCTCGGCGAGCCACCCGAACTTGCAGCGGTAAGCTCTATCCCGCGGCGCGCAAGGATTCGTCCTTAAGCCGGACTTGCGCGGTCTGACGAAGACGGTCGAGAGCACTCTCACATGTGGAGGGATTTTGGAGGCATTTTATTCCAAACTTGAAAACTCGCGATTTCCGGCGAAAAACGCGGTAAAATTTGAGAGCGCGCGTCCTACCTGCGGAGTAATTTCTATAACGGGAAGGCGGCGAATCTTCGCCGGCTTCCCGTTATTATTAGGCTCTTTAGTTGCTCCGGTTTTCCCCTCTCTGCGCTAGTCGCAATGGCACGGCGGAACGTGCGCCCTACGCCCCGGAGCGACGAGCCGGAGACGGCAGTTCCCTCGCCCGTCTCGTAGCCATAAACTCCTTGACTTCCATTTATGAATGGAATAAAAGCTGAGGCGCAGCCGCCGTCTCCCAAACAATAAGTAAGGAGAAACTCATGAAAAGAACTCTCTTCGCCGTCGTCATGTCAGCCGCGCTTCTCGCTCTCAGCCAGACGGCGTCGAGCGCCGTTTACTATCAGAACGACGAGGAAGCCGCGCTCAAAGAGTTGGCTCGCGAGTGGGCTGACGCCGTAGTGCACCGCGACTTCGCCAAGCTCGATAAAATACAGGCGGAAGATTTTAAGGGTAACGCCCAGGGCATGGGGTTTAATAAGAGGATGCTGAGGGAGGCGCTGCAATCCGGGCAACTGGCGGTCGCGGCGTGGACGATGGACGACATTAAGGTAAAGATTACGGGCAACACGGCGGTCGTCTCGGGTCGCAGCACGTTGACGAACGCCAAGTATAAGGGGTCGGATTTCAGCGGCGAATGGGAATGGACGGACAGGTTCGTCAAGGAGAAAAATGGAGCCTGGCGAGCCGTCAACTCACAGTCGAAACTGGTCAAGAAGTGACGGCACGACGTAGCCTCACGACAATCAGCCCCAGATTTTTTAGAACGCCTGAACCGCCTCTTTGCGGCAGGCGTTCTTCAGAAGTCACTACGAACTCACCCCTCGACCTTGTAGGGCTCGCGCCGCGTCCGGCTGAGCGTTGTCTGCCCAACAGCCTCACCTAAAAGTTATTGTTTCCGCCCGCTTAATCTGGTTTACTCTCTCCCCGCTAGAAGACTCGCGCGGGGAGCCTCCGTTTGATGAACGCCGAAGAGATCAGGGCAGCGGTTAAGAGGGCTATCTCGACGACCGCGAACATGGAGACGGCGCAGATCGGCGACGACGCGTCCTACAAGGACGATCTGCAGCTCGACTCCCTGACCATCCTCGAGATAGCCGTCGGACTCGAGTACGAGTTCCAGATCAAAATTCCCGACGAGCAGCTTTCGGAAATTCGCAGCGTGGGCGACACGGTCAGACTAATCCAACAACACCTCGCATGAAGCAGCCCCGGCGCATGGAACGCCGCGTCGTGATTACAGGGATCGGGCTCGTCACCCCCGTCGGCACGGGGCGCGAAGCCGTCTGGCGTAACCTGCTCGCGGGCAGGTGTGGCGTCGCGCCCGTGGAGGCTTACGACACCGGAGAGTTAAGCGTCCACCGCGGCGCCGAGGTGAAACAGTTCTCCGCTAAAGACTATCTGATCAATACCGACGCCGAGACGGTAGGTCGCGCGTCGCAGTTCGCCATCGCCGCCGCCCGACTGGCGCTCGAAGACGCGGGACTCGCGCCGGACGCCGTCGAACCCGAACGAGTCGGCGTGTCAATGGGAACGACGTCGGGCGAGCCTTTGGAGATCGAGCGCTTCGACGACCGCCTCGTGAACGGAGAACTGGGAGAGGTCGGCGCCGAATTCATGGCGCGCTACCCCTGCCATAACATTTCCGCGAACGTGGCGGGCGAGTTCGGATTCGGCGGTCTCAACATACTAATCCCGACCGCCTGCGCCGCGGGAAATTACGCCGTCGCTTACGGCTTCGACGCTCTGCGTGCGGGGCGCGCTTCGTTGGTGCTTGCGGGCGGCGCTGATCCTTTCTCGCGCATCACCTACACGGGGTTCGCGCGTCTGGGCGCGATAGCGCCTGAGTTGTGCCAGCCCTTTGATCGCAACCGCAAGGGGATGATCCCCGGCGAGGGCGCGGGCGTCGTCGTGCTTGAGACGCTCGCCGGGGCGACCCGGCGCGGCGCGCGCATCTACGCGGAGGTGGCGGGCTACGGGCTCTCCTGCGACGCGCACCACATGACGGCGGCTCACGCCGAAGGCGACGGCGCAGTCCGCGCCATGGAAGAGGCGCTGCGTTCGAGCGGCACGCGCGCCGAAGACGTGAGCTACGTCAGCGCGCACGGCACGGGCACGCCGACAAACGACCGCCTGGAGACCGTCGCCGTCAAACGACTCTTCAAAGAAGCCGCCTACCGTCTCCCCATGAGCTCGATCAAGTCCATGATCGGGCACACGATGGGCGCGGCTTCCGCCATAGAGGCTGCGGTCTGCGCCCTCGCGATACAACAGGACTGCATCCCGCCGACCATGAACCTGACGGAGCCCGACCCGGAATGCGACCTGGACTACGTGGCGAACGAGGCGCGCGGGCACGAGGTCAACGTGGCGATGAATAACGCCTACGCCTTCGGCGGCAACAACTCGTCGCTCGTCCTCAAGAAGTGCGAGGTCTGAAATCGCTTGAGACGGGTCGTCATCACAGGCGCAGGCGTCGTCTCGCCGCTCGGCGACTCCCGCGCCGCGCTGCACGCCGCGCTCTGCGGCGGACGAAGCGCCGCCAAGCCTCTCGAACTCTTCGGCGACGAGAAACTCGGCTGCACGCTCGCCTGTGAGATCACGGACTTCGACGCGCAGAAGTATTTAGGCGGGAGGAATCTTCGTCCCCTTGATCGGACGGCGCGGCTCGTGGCGTCGGCGGCGCGCCTCGCGCTCGAAGACAGCGGCTTCGGCGTCGAGACGTTGGCGCGCGAGGCGGTCGGTCTGGTGCTGGGGACGATGTTCGGGAGCCTACGCACGATCTCGGAGTTTGATCGCCGCGCGCTCACGGCGGGTCCCACTTACGCCAGCCCGATGGACTTCGCCAACACGGTCATCAGCGCCGCCGCCGGTCAGACGGCGATCATGCACGGCTTGCGCGGCGTGAACTCCACCGTCTCGACGGGCGCGTCGTCCGGGCTCCAGGCAATCGCCTACGCGGCAGACCTCATACGCGCGGGCTCTGCGCGTGCGCTTCTGGCGGGCGGCGCGGAAGAGCTCTGCTTCGAGTCGTTCTACGGCTTCGACCGCGCGGGGTTGTTGTGCCCTTCAAACAACAGCGCCCCAGTTAAATACCCGATCCCCTTCGACGCGCGGCGCGGCGGCTTTCTCCTGGGCGAGGGCGCCGCCCTTCTGATGCTCGAAGACGCGTCGCGTGCGCGCGAGCGCGGGGCGCACGTGCTCGCGGAGGTTAAGGGCGTCGGGAGCGCCTTCGATCCGTCGCGCGGTAAGGACGACGGAAAGGCTGTGGCGGCTGAGGCGCGCGCCGCGCGCCTGGCGTTGGAAGACGCACAGCTTCAGCCAGCCTCGATTGACTGTCTCAGCGCGTCAGCCAACGGCAGCCTGTGCGCCGACCGACGCGAAGCGTATGCTATCGCGGACGTCTTTGCGTCGGCTGCGCGGAAGCTTCCCGTGACCGCCGTCAAGTCCATGCTGGGCGAAACGCTGGGCGCGGCGGGAGCTTTGCAGGTCGTCGCGCTCACGGAGACGATGCGCGACGGCGTGCTCCCCGGCATACGAGGCTTGGAAGAGACGGACGGCGACTTTCCGCCCGTCGTGGCGAGTCCGCAGAATCGCAGAGTTGACGTCAGCTTTGGTCTCGTCAACTCAAACGGTTTTGACGGTCACAGCTCTTCGCTCGTGCTCGCGCGTCCTTCGCGAAGATAAGCAGTTTGCTCTCAAGTCCGCACCGCCTGCTGTACCGTCAGAGGATCATCATGGCTGATTCGACTGTGCCTCCGCCCGCGGAAGGCGCCGCCCCTTTAGAACTCGTGCCGAGGCTGAAGGAGCAGGGCTATTCGAGCGAGTGCGTCGCGCGCCGCCGACGCTGGGTCGAGGAGAAGACCGGCTGTCGTCTGACGCACGTCGGCTCCCACTCGATCCCCTCCGAGTCAATGCGCGGCAACGTGGAGAACCCGGTCGGCGCGGCGCAGGTGCCGCTCGGCGTGGCGGGACCTCTGCTGATTCGCGGCGCGGAAGCCGTAGGCACTTTCTACGTCCCGCTGGCGACGACCGAGGGCGCTCTCGTCCGCTCCTACGAACGCGGCATGGCGACGCTCACGCGCGCGGGCGGGGCTTGCGTGCGCATGCACGCGGACGAGAACCGCGTCTCGCCCGTCTTCTTTTTCGACGACGTGGCTGCCGCGCACGAATTCTCACGCGGCGTCTCGTCCGATTTCGAGTTGATCCGCGCCGAAGCCGAATCCACCACGCGCCACGGCAAGCTGCTGCGCCTCGAGTGCTCCGCAATCGGTCGGGAGGTGATAGTACATTTCTGCTACTTCACCGGAGACGCGCAGGGCATGAACATGATCGTCAAGGCGACGGACAAGGCGTGCCGCCTGATCGCGGATCGCAAGCCGGGCGTGCGGGGCTTTCAAATCTTCAGCGGCAACTGTTCGGAGAAGCGCGCCAGCGGCTCCCTCTTCGCGGGCGGCAAGGGCAAGCGGGTGGTCGCCGGGGCGCTCCTGCCGGAGCCGGTCGTGAAGTCGTACCTCCACACGACGCCGCGGCGGATGGTGGAGATGTGGCAGCACACGGTGCTCGGTCACGTCTCAGCCGCCGCCGTCGGCTACAACGGTCACTACGCCAACGGGCTCGCGGCGCTCTTCATCGCGTGCGGGCAGGACGTAGCCAACGTGGTGAACGCGTCGGTCGGCGTCACCAACTTCGAGCTGACGCAAGAAGGCGGACTCTACGCCAGCGTGACGCTGCCCTCGCTGACGCTGGCGACCGTCGGCGGCGGCACGAACCTCGGGACGAGCCGCGAGTGTCTGGAGATGATCGGCTGCGCGGGCGGCGGGAAGGCCGCGAAGTTTTCCGAGATCGTCGCCGCGACGCTTCTCGCGGGCGAGCTCTCGATGGGCGCGAGCATCGCGAGCGGCGATTTCGTCGAGGCGCACGAGACCTACGGGCGGAACAGACCGTGAGACAGTTTTCAGTTTCCGGTTTTCAGTTTTCAGCCGGAGGGGTTGAACGCGAGAACCGGATCGGCTGAAAACTGAAGACTCAAAACTGAAAACTGCTTCGCATGATTCGTCCCTTCAAAGGTCTGCAAGGCGCGCCCCGCGATTCTTACGACGCCGTGATCGTCGGCGCGGGCGTCGGGGGGCTGGTGTGCGCGAACCTGCTCGCGCGCGACGGGCTGCGCGTGCTCCTCGTCGAGCAGCATTACATGGTGGGCGGCTATTGCAGCACCTTCCGCCGCCGCGGCTACACGTTCGACGCCGCGACCCATTTCTACCCGCTGCTCGGCAACCCCGCGACCATCACCGGAAAACTTCTCCTTGAGTTGGGCTGCACGAACGGCTGGATCAAGATGAACCCGGTTGACAAGTTCCATTTCCCGGACGGCTCGAGCTTTTCCGTCCCCGCTGATTTCGATAGCTACCTCGCGCGGCTTAAGACAGAGTTTCCAGATGAAGCTGAAGCCATTGACGACTTTTTCGACGTCGTGCGCGAAGTCTATCTGCTGGGGCTGCTCAGCTACTTTCGCGGGTCGGACAGGGACGGGCTCAACCCTTTCAGGGAGATGACCGTCAGGTGTGCGCTCGACAAGTTTTTCCGTCACCCGAAGCTCAAACTACTGCTCGCAGCCGACTGCAGCCACTGGGGGTCGCCGCCCTCCCGCACCTCTTTCGTCTTCGACTCCATGCTCAGGCTCTCCTACTTTCTCGGCAACTACTACCCGCGCGGCGGCTCGCAAGCCTTCGCCGACGAACTCGCCTCCCTCTTCGAGCGGCGCGGCGGCCACATACTGATGCGCGCGCGCGCGAGTCGTATTCTGACCGAAGGCGGGAGGGCGGTCGGCGTCGAAGTCACGACGAGGAGACAGCACGCCGTCCACACCTACAGCGTGCGCGCGGGCGTCGTCGTCTCGAACGCCGACATGCTTCAGACCCTCGAAAGGCTGCTCCCGCGCGAAGAACGGGACGAGGATTATTTGAGACGGCTGCGCGAGCTGCGCCCGACGCACTCCTGCTTTCTGACGCACGTCGGCTTGAAGGACGTGCCGACCGAAGCGCTGCGCGAGGCGGAAGGCTACCACTGGAGTTCTTGGGACGCGGAGACCGTGGCACATCACTCTATCAAAATCTTCGTGCCGACTCTGTTCGAGCCCGCGATGGCTCCGCCGGGGGGCCACGTCTTGATCGTCCAGAAGCTCACAGACATTGACTACGACACGATTGACGATTGGACGGCGCACAAAG
>JAIVGV010000324.1 GCA_020201365.1 Acidobacteriota bacterium | reverse complement strand
CGCGGCGCGGCGCGCGCCGGTTGCAGAAATGTGGGCGGACGCGCGGGCTCGGGGAAAGCTCAGTCGGCTGTGGGCGGGTTGGGCGGTCGTCGCGGGGGGAGTGTGCCCGGCGCGTCCGCGCCGCCGCGCGAATAGCAGAAGGCGCTGACGCGGTTCCGACCCTGATGCTTGGCGTGGTAGAGCGCGGTGTCCGCGAGCTCGACGAGCTCGATCGGATCGCGCGCGTCGTCCGGGAAGGCGGCGACGCCGACCGAGATCGTGATCCGGAAGGTGGGCTCGCCCTCGACCGCGGGCGCGGCGCCGCGCCTGACGGCGGCGAACTCGTGCGACTCGATGGCGCGGCGCACGCGATCCGCGGCGACGAGCGCCTGCGCGCAGTCGGCGTCCAGGAGGAACGCGGCGAACTCCTCGCCGCCGAAGCGCGCCGCCACGTCGCCCGCGCGCAGCGCCCGCGTGATGAGGTGCCCGATCTCTTCGAGCGTCTGGCTGCCGACGAGGTGACCGTAGGTGTCGTTGACGTTCTTGAAGTGATCCAGGTCCATCATCAGCACGCAGAACGGGCGCGAGTCGGCTTCGGCGCGCGCGGCTTCGCGGCGCAGCTCGGAGAAGAAAGACTTGCTGGTGAGCAAGCCGGTCAGCTCGTCGTGCGCGAGCAGGCGGTGAATCTGGCGCTGGTACTCGCGGTCTATGTCGTCCAAAAGCTCGAAGCGGATGAGGTGCTCGCCGATGGTCAGCTTGTCGCCGTCCGTGACGGTCGCTTCGTCTGCGATGGGCTCGCCGTTCAAGAGCGTGCCGTTGGTCGAGCCGAGGTCTGCGACGCGGTAACTGATCGCGCCCGACGCGGCGTCGCGGACGGCGCGGATGCGCGCGTGCAGGCGCGAGGCGCGCGCGTCGTTGACGCGCACGTCGGCTTCGAGCGCGCGCCCCAGAGTCACCTCGTCGCGTTCGAGCGGGATCGGCGCTGCCAGCTGCTCGCCGCGCATGAAGACGAGCGCGGGGCGGCGCTCGTGCGGCGCGCGCGCCGGGGGCGCGGGCGTGGTCTGCGTGTTGTCTTCGACCGTCATGGCGGCGCGCGCGACCGTTTGCGGGCGCGGCGGTTCCCCTCCGGCGGCTATCTTAAACCCCGCGGCGACGCGCGAGAAGTCGGCGGCGGCGGGAGGCGCGGCTTTCAGTCGCCGGTCTTCGTCGCGGCGCTGGGCGTGCCGTGGTAGAGGGCGTAGATTTCGGATTTGACTTCGGGCGGGAAGCAGACGCGGTGCAGTTCGTAGCCCTGTTGGAGACCGCGCACGGCTTCGCTGACCTCGCTGATCTCGCGCACGCGCGGGCGGGCGTAGCCGTCCTCGACGTAGATGTGCGCGCGCGCGTCGGTGCCCTGGGCTGTGTAGTAGTTGTAGTAGGGCACGTCGCCGGCGTGATCCTCTATGAAGTAGTAGCCCGGATCGAAGCCCGCGCGCGCGGTTGACGAGCGGGCGGCGGCGAGAAAATCCGCGCGCGCGTCGGCGGGCATGTCGAGGTCTATGGCTTTGAAGAGGCGGCGACCGATGAAGCGGCGCGCGAGGTCTGCGAGGAGCGCGTCGTCGGCGCGCTGCCACTGCTTGAGGTGGAACACGTCGGAGTCGTCCATCTCAAGGTGATCCGTGATCGAGAGCGACTGGCGGTTCAGGACTTTCTCGAAGGCGGTGCCGGGCGCGCACCAGACTCTCTCGCCGGCGGCTGTGAGTTCGAGCGCGCGGCGCAGCACGGCGCGCAGGACGACTTCCGCCGAGCGCAGCGTGCGGTGGAAATAGACCTGCCGGAACATGTAGTAGCGCGCCTGCAAATACTCTTCGACGGCGTAGAGCCCGCGCGCGGTGACGTAGAGGCGGTCGTGCTCTTCGTCAACGGCGAGGGCGTTGATGATCCATTCGAGATCGAAGATGCCGTACTTCGCGCCGGTCATCAGCGAGTCGCGCAAGAGATAATCCATGCGGTCGCAGTCGAGCTGCGAGGAGACGAGCTGCGCGAGGAAGGCAGGGCGAAATTTTCCTTCGATGATCTCGGCGACGCGCTGCGGGAGTCGCGGCGAGTAGTCGCGTAAGACCTGATTGATCTCCGTGCTTTCGTCGAGGACGGCGCGGACAGTCCAGGTTTCGTGGTGGAAGCCGAGGACGTGCTCGAAGACGTGGGAGAAGGAGCCGTGCCCGATGTCGTGGAGCAGCGCGGCGGCGCGTGCGGCGGCGCGATCCTCTTCGTCGATCTGATAAGACTCGGAGAGCTTGTCGAGGACGCGCGTGATGAGGTGGAGGACGCCTAAAGAATGTGTGAAGCGGGAGTGCTCCGCGCCCTGGTAGGTGAAGAGCGCCAAGCCCAGTTGCTTGATGCGGCGCAGGCGCTGGAACTCGGGCGCGTCCACGAGCGAGATCATCAGACGCCCCTCGCGCGTGTCCGTGCGCAGGCGGATGATGTTGTGGACGGGGTCGCGGTAGATGCGCTCGCTCACGCGCGGAAGTCTAGCACAGGGGATTGCGGATTGCGGATTGAAGAAGGTTGCAAGGTTAACTGCGCTCTGCGGCTGTCTCATCCGCATTCCGCAATCCGCAATCCGCAACGGGCTCACTTCTTCTTGTTCTCCCTCACGTACTCTTCCAGTTTCTTCCGGTCTGGGTGGTTCGGGTTCTTGGCGAGGAACTGCTCGTACTCGGCGGCGGCGCGGTCTTTGAGCCCGGCGGCGTTGTAGAGCGCGGCGAGGCGCAGGTGCCCCTCGGTCTTGCCGAGGCGGATCGCTTCGGTGAAGTAGGGGACGGACTTCGAGCCGCGCTTGAGCTGGAGGTACGACTCGCCGAGCAGGTAGTTCGCCTCCGCCGAGGCGGGCTGCGCTTCCACGGCTCTGGTCAGCGGCTCGACGGCGGCGTCGAATCTCCGCTGCGCCACGAGCAGCCGCCCGAGGTTGAGGAGCGCCAGCGCGAAGGCGGGTCGCTCCTCGACGGCGCGGCGGTAGGCGCGCTCCGCCTCGGCGGCGTCGTCGAGCATGAGGTGAACCGTCCCCAGCTCCGTCCACGCCTGGAAGTCGTGCGGGTCGGCGGCGAGGAGCTGATCGAGGAGGGAGTGCGCCTGCTCGTACCTCTTGTTGTCGATCGCCTTCTGCGCTCTCTCGAAGAGAGACTTGTTCGGAGTCGTCCGCTTGTAGAAGTCCGCGGCGGAGACCGTCTGGGCGCGCGGGACGCCGCCGCCGCCCGCGCCCCCGCGCCACTCCAGGTTCAGGTCTTCGCGGTGATCGGTCTTGTAGGCGTACTGGAGTGTGACGGGGACGCGCGCGACCTCCGCGCCCTCGACCTCGACGGCGATCACGTAGCGCCCGTTGGCGAGGTTCAGGAAACGGTAGCGACCGTTGTTCGTGATCGTCTGCCGACCGAGTATCGTGCCGGTCTCGGAGTAGAGGACGAGGTCTAAGGTGAGCGGCTTGAGTTCCGCGGCTTTCCCTTCGTCAACCCTCACGTCGCCGAAGAGCGTGTGACCGCCCTGCGCGGAGGCGTGCGGGCAGAGCAGGAGAAAGACGGCGACGAGAACCGCGCGTGCGATCCGTCGCGTGCCGTTCGTCCGTTCGGACATCTCTTCTACCTCCTCGCCGCGGGGCGCGGCGGCGGCGCTTCCCTCTCGACGAAAACGAAGCGGGCTGAAGCCCCGGTGAAGCCCCAGCCCGCCCGAAACTGCGCCGAGCCGTGCGGCTTCGGCGGCTGACCTAGAACGAGTACCGGAAGCCGAACTGCATCACGCGCCGGTCGCCCTGGATCGACGTGAAGTTGGAGAAGTTGGTCGGCGCGGGCGTGCTCGAAGGGATGTCAACGAGCCCGTAGCCGTCGCGCGTCCCCAACACCGCGCCCATGCGCTGCGTGTTGGTGACGTTGAAAGCCTCGAAGCGGAGCTGGAGCTTGTGGTTCTCGCTCCACGGCATGCCGAACGTCTTGGCGAGCCCCACGTCCAGGGTGACGTAGCCGGGCAGCCGGAAGACGTTGCGGTCGCCCGTCTCGCCCGGCTTGGCGTTGCGGAAGCTCTGGTAGGCTTGATCGGGGTTGCAGCCGAAGAGCTTGGGCGGCTGGGTGGCGCCGCGCGTCGGGCAAGCCTCGATGGGTCGTGTCCTCGTGCCGAAGCTCTGGACGTTCCAGTTGGTCGCCCAGGTGAAGGCGTCGTAGGGCGCGCTGATCGGGTAGCCGGAGTTCCAGCGGAAGATGGTGGAGAGCTGCCAGTTGCCGAGCGCCGCGTCCGCCCAGCGGTTGCCGCCGAACGAGAGCCAGCGGTTGCGACCCATCGGGAGCTGCCACACCGAGTTGAAGTTGATGATGTGCTTCACGTCGAAGTCGGAGACCGCCCAACTGTCGTGCTGCCGGATCGGGTTGATGATGAACGCCCCGCCGTAGCTGCCGCTCGTCTGCAAGCCCGACGCGTCGTCCATGGACTTCGAGAAGGTGTAGTTGAAGTCCATCGTGAGCGAGTTGCCGAGGCGCTCGCGCACCGAGAGCGTCGCGCCGTGGTACTCCGAGTTGCCGACGGTGCTGAACGAGGAGAGCGCGCCGTACTGGGGCTGGTAGAAGAAGTTCTTGAGCCCCGCGTCGAGCGCGGCGAAGTCGATGTCGGACTGCGTCGTCGTCCAGTCGTTGGCGTTGAAGAGGAAGGCGTCGGCGTAAACGGTCTGCGTCGCGTTGGTGACGAGTCCGACGCGGCTCGAGCCGAGCAGCGCCGCGGCGAAGCCGGGGACGCTGCCGAAGAAGTTCTCGAAGTAAGGGATGGCTTGCACCTGGTTGATGGGCGTGCCGGCGCGCCGCAGGTCTTCGAGCTGCCCGGCGGCGGTGTACCAGTCCATCCCGGACTTCGGGTCGCGCAGGTCGTTCGGCATCATCACGTCGCGCGAGACGAGGAGGTTGCGCCCCAGGCGCCCGATGTAGGACGCCTGCACGACGAGCCCCTTGGGCAGCTCGCGCTCGAAGGTCAGGTTCCACATGTAGTTGGTCGGCGACTTGATCTCCTCGTCGAGCGAGGTCTCGATGACGAGAGCCATGTCAGCCGGGCGCGAGCGCGGGAAGGTCGAGGTGCTGTTCACGTTCGGCGCGACGAGCGGGAAGGCGCGCACGCTCTGGTTGAAGGCGCTAAAGAGCGGGCACGGGTGGGTCGTGGTGTTGCAGAAGCTGAAGGGGCTGTTGAGGCTCGAGACGAAGCCGAGCGAGTTGAGCTGATCGAAGCGGGTCGCAAGCTGCTGCCCGAGGAAGTCGTTGGTCATGGCGAAGCCGCCGCGGATGACCGAGCGCGCGCCGTCGCCGAAGAGCCCGTGGAGGAAGCCGCTCTTGAAGTTCGGCGACCAGGCGACGCCGAGGCGCGGCTGGAAGTTGTTCTTGTCCCACGGGTACATGGAGCTTTTGCCGTTGGCGGGACCGGACAGATCCATCGTCAGCGTCTCGGTGTAGTTCTGCCCCTGCTCGGCGGCGGCGAGCCTGCGGCGGAAGTATTCCGACAGCGGGATGTTCGGCTTGGTCTCGTAGCCGTGCGTCTCGTAGATCGGGCGGCTGAGGCTGTAGCGCAGCCCGTAGGTGAGCGTCAGGTTCTGCCCGATCTTCCAGATATCCTGCCCGTAGGTCTCGTACTCCTCGGTGGCGAACTCGCGCTCGGTGGGCGAGCCCGGCGGGAGCAGGTTGCCCGCCTTGTCGTAGGTGAGGCGCGCGCTCCAGCTCGTTAGACGCCCGAGCAGAGCCGAACTCGCGTTCTGGATGACCGCGTTCTGGCTGGTCGGCGGGCGCAGGTTCGTATCCGAGAAGAAGTTCCTGATCGGCGTCGAGAGCAGCGACCCGGAGGTGTAGCCCGACGGGTTGGAGTAGGCCGTGTCGAAGGCGCTGGCGAAGCTGGTGCGGCGGTTGCGGATGATGCGGAAGTTGCCGCCGAACTGCATCGTGTGGCTGCCCGCCAGCCACGAGAAGTCGTCCGTGAAGTTGTGCACGGGCGTGACGCGCTTGAGCGCGCGCGAGTCGTTGACGGGGAAGAAGACGAAGCGGAAGTAGATCTCGTTCTTCGCCGCGTCGCCGAGCTGCGTGAAAGCCTCGCGCGTCAGCCCGTAGCGGAAGTTGTTGACGAAGCGGTTGCTCAGCGTCCAGGTGTCGCCGGCGGCGACGCCCCACGGGTGCGACCAGATGTCGGGGCGCGGGGTGTCCGGGAACGCCGGAGTGCCGGCGATCTTGTCGTGGTTGACGTTGACGCGCGCGAACAGCTGCTGCTTCGAGGTGAGGTTCATGTCCCAGCGCCCCGCGTGCGAGTTGAAGTTGCTCGGCAGGTAGGCGTTGAAGCGGTAGCCGGCGGTGTTGAGCCGCACGAGCCGTCCGCTCGCGTCCAGGAAGCTGTCGCCGGTGTTGCCGAAGTCGTTAGCCGGGTACTTGGCGGCGGCGGCGGCGAGGGCGGCGAGGGCGGCGGGGTTGGTCCCGCCCAAGCCGGGGAAGATGGTGGCGAGGTCTGCCGCGGTGACCGTCGTCACCCCGCCGCCGTTGTTCACGAAGCGCAGCTCGCCGCGCCCCATGCTCGGCAGGGGCACGCGCTGGAGGACGGTCTGCTGGCTGCGGTCGGTGCGCCCCTCGTAGCTGTAGAAGAAGAAGGCGCGGTCTTTGATCATGGGACCGCCGAGCGCGCCGCCGAAGGTGTTGCGGATGAGCGCCGGGCGCGGCACCTTCTGATCGCCGACGTGCGCGATGTGGAGATCGGAGACCTGCGGATCGGCGGCGGTGTAGCGCCCTGCGCGGTTGTTGAAGAAGTCGTTGGCGGTGAGCACCGTCGGGCGGTGGAACCAGAAGGCGGCGCCGTGGAGATCGTTGCTGCCGCCCTTGGTGACGAGCGCGACCTGCGCGCCGGAGGAGCGCCCGAACTGCGCGTTCGGGTTAGCCGTGACGACGCGGAACTCGTCTATGGCTTCCGCGTTCAGGCGCAGCACCGTGTTCGTCGAAGGGCTCAGGGTCGTGGCGTCGCTGCTGCTGACGCTGCCGATCTGGTTCGACTGCTGCTCGTTGATGTCCACGCCGTCGAGCGTCACGTTCGCCTGGTCGGAGCGCGCGCCCGTCACGGAGCCGTCGCGGGTCACGCCGGGCTGGAGGGTGAGCAGCGAGGCGACGTTGCGCCCTTCGAGCGGGAGCTGCGTGATCTGGTGCGAGACGAAGTTGTTGCCGAGCGTGGCGTCCTGCTTGTTGATGACCGCCCCCTCGGAGCCCGCGGTGACCGTCACGACGTCGCCCACCGCGCCGACCTCGAGCTGCACGTTCGTCTCGGTCGGCTGGGCGATGAGCGCGCGCACGTCGTTGACGACCGCCTTCTTAAAGCCCTGCGACTCGACCGCGAGCCGGTACGTGCCGGGCGGGATCAGGTCGAAGGCGTAAGTGCCGGTGTCGGTCGTCACCTGCGTGCGCGCGGCGTTGGTCTCCGTGTTGGTCAGCGTGACGGACGCGCCCGCGACGGCGTTGCCCTGCGCGTCCGTCGCCGTCCCGCGCACCGACGACGTCCCGGTCTGCGCCGACGCGACGGCGGCGCAGGCGGCGAGCAGCAGGGCGGCGCAGGCGAGTGCGAGCCAGCCGTGGCTCGCGGTGGTGGGTCTCTGTGTGTCCACATGTCCCCTCGAGGGCTGTGCGGCGCGCCGCGCGCTCGACAAAGCGGGCGCGCGGGCGAGACTCGAAGCGCGTGCGCGCGGCGCGCTCAGTCAGCGCGCGCGCGTCGGCGAAGGGACGGTGTGCGGTTTGTTAAGTCGAACCGACTGCGGAACCGAAAACCGGGGACGAATGCGCGGCGGGAGGACTCGCCTTGATATAAAGACTGTGAGCCTGAGTCTCAAAAACCGGCGGAATATGAACGCCGACGCCAGCCCCTGTAAGTAAGGACTAAGAATCCGAAAATGAATCGTTGACAAACTGGCGGGCTGACGCGGGCATTATCCGAAAAATCGGGCGACAATGCAAAACTTTTTTCGGCGGCGGCGGAAACTTTTTCCGCGCCCGCAAAAACTGTCGCCGCGGGGCGGAAACTTCCTCCGTCTCGCGGCGTGATTGACAATCTTCCCGCGCGTGCTCGGTTCGGCGCGATGCTTTCGGCTACTCGATGCTTTCGAGCATGTGCCCGAGCTTCTCCTTCTTCGTGCGCAGGTAGTGGACGGCCGCGTCCGCGGGTTCGACTTCGAGCCGGACGCGCTCGACCACCTGGAAGCCCGCCTCTTCGAGCGCGCGCAGCTTCAGAGGGTTGTTCGACATCAGGCGCACGCGGCACAAGCCGAGCTCGAAGAGTATCTCGGCGCACTGCCGGTACTCGCGCAGGTCAACGGCGAGCCCCAGACGCTCGTTCGCCTCGACCGTGTCCGCGCCCTCGTCCTGCAAGGCGTAGGCGCGAATCTTGTTGATGATGCCGATGCCGCGCCCCTCCTGCAGTTGATAGACGACCGCGCCGCGCCCCTCGCGCTCGATGGCTTCGAGCGCGGCGTGGAGCTGCGGTCCGCAGTCGCACTTGCGCGAGCCGAACACGTCGCCCGTCAGACACTGCGAGTGGATGCGCACGAGCGTCGGGACGTCGGCGCGCAGCTCGCCCTTGAATAGGCAGACGAACTCCTCCTCGGAGATGAGCGAGCGGTAGCCCGCGATCTTGAACTCGCCGAAGGCGGTCGGCAGTTTCGCCACCGAGACGCGCTCGACCGTCAGAGTATCCGGCGCGCACGGCGACGCCGGCCGCCGCCCCTTCTCGACCGCCGCTTGATTGCTGCACGAAGCCATTGATCAAAACTCCCCTCTCAAATCTTAATCGCCGGGCAGAGGAGGCGAACCCGACCGACAACTGTTCTCGGTTGATCGTCTGCCCGCGATTATAGAAGCACACGCACGCGCGCGACAAGACGACCCGCGCGCGACGAGGCGACTCGCCCCGCCGGCGACGACGCGCGCCGCGCCGCCGCAACTTGCGCGACGCGAGCCGCCCCGTCGTAGAATGGCTCGCCGCGCGACCTGCCGCGCGTCTGAGACTTTCGTGATCCGCCTTCGCCGCAAAACAGGAGTCCTGCTGCTCGCGCTTCTCCTCGCGCTCGCGTCTCATGCGCACGCCGCGTGGGGCGAGCCTTCGCGCGTCGCCGTGCTCGACTTCGGCGACTCCGCGAGCGCGCGCCGCGCGGCGGACGAACTCGCCGACGCGCTGCGCTCCGATCCGGCGCTCTCCGTGCTCAGCCGCGCGCAGTCGCGCGCCGCCGCGCGCGGCGTCGGCTACCGCGGCTCGCTCAACCTCACGCTCGAAGACGCGCGCTCGCTCGGCGCGGCTGCGGGCTGCGACTTCTTCTTCGCGGGCGACGCCGACACCGTGCGCCGCTCGCCCGGCGGCGCGCGCCCCGACTACTTCGAGTCATACGCCTCCCTCTTCCTCGTCAGCTCCCACACCGGCAGGCTCGCGCTCTGGGAGCGACTGAGCGCCGAGGCTTCCTCGACGGACGCGGCGGAGAAAAAGTTGATCGAACAACTCCGCTCGCGCGCGCGCGACTACGCCTCAGCCGCCGCGCGCGCGCGCGACGCGGAGCGCGCCGAGCGCCACCTCGCCGTCGAGCGCGACACGCCCGTCATCGAGGACGCGCCCGGCGAGGGAAGCCTTGCGGCGAAAGACTTTCGCGTCCCGCTCCCCTACCGCCGCCTGCGCCCCGCCTACACCGACGAGGCGGCGCGCGACTCGGTCGAGGCGACCGTTGACGCGCTCGTCGAGTTGGACGAGCGCGGCGAAGTCACAAACGTCGAGATCGCGCGCTGGGCTGGCTACGGCTTGGACGAGTCGGTCGCGCGGACGATCCGGCAGATGCACTTCCGCCCGGCGCTCCGGGCCGGCGCGCCCGTCGCCACGCGCGTCCTGCTCCGCTACAATTTCCGCAAGCCGAAAGTGGACTGAGCGCGCCGTCACGCCGGACGAGAGCCACGCTAATGTTCAAAACCACTACCCCACCCTCGCGCCGCGCCGCCGCCGCCTTCCTCACAATCTGCGCGCTCGCCGCGTGTCTCGCCTTCCCGCGGGCGGGCGCGTCGTCCGCCGCGCGCGTCTCCGCCGACACGCGCGAAGGCCGCATCACCGTCTTCGACGACGTGTGGGTCACGATCTCTTCGCGCTACTACGACCCGGCGACGCGCGGCGTTGACTGGGCTGCCGCGCGCGCCGAGTTCCGGCCGCTCGCCGCCGACGCGCGCACGCAAACCGACTTCTACCGCGTCCTGCGCCGCATGATCGCCACCTTGCGCGACGCGCACACGCGCGTCTATGCGCCCGGCGAGCCCGCCGACTGGGAGCGCCCCGCGTTCGTCTCGGTCGGCGTCAGCTTGCGAGAGATCGAAGGTCGCGTCGTCGTCGCGCGCGTCGAGCGCGGCTCGGAGGCTGAGCGCGCCGGGATCAAAGCGGGCGACGAAATCTCGCGCGTGGACGGCGAGGCGGCGCGCGCGGTCGTCGCGCGACGCGCTGCCGATGGCGTCGTCGCCTCGACCGACGCGGCGTCGCGCCTCTCGGCGGTCGCGCACCTCTTCGACGGCGCGCCCGCTTCCCTCGCCGCGGTCGAACTCACGGACGCGCGCGGCGACGTCCGCGACGTCACCCTCCGCCGAACCCTTGAGACGCGCGCGCCACAACTCGACGCGCGCCGCACGGGCTCGGTCGCCGTCGTGCGCTTCGATCTCTTCACGCCGGGGATCGCCGCACGGTTCGTGCGCGCGCTCGGCGGCGACGACTCAAGGGGCGACGCCCGCGGCTCGGGCGTCGCGGCGCGCGAGCCGCGGGACGCGGCGCGCGAGTTGCGCGGCGCGCGCGCGCTCGTCCTAGACCTGCGCGCGAACGGCGGCGGCGAATCCGAAGCGATGGTTGACGTGGCGTCGGCGCTGCTGCCCGCGGGCGCGCCGCTCGGCGTGTTCACGGATCGCGAAGGGCGCGCCGCCGCGTCGCCGCGGGCGCGCCGCGCGATGCTCTTCGCGGCGGACGCGATTCCCGTTTTCCGCGGCGCGGTCGTCGTCCTCACCGGCACGCGCACGGCGAGCGCGGCGGAGATTCTCGTCGCGGCGCTCAAGGACGCCGGTCGCGCGCGCGTCGTCGGCGAGCAGACCTGCGGCTGCGTCCTCGCCGTGCGCGAGCGCCACCGACTCCCCGACGGCGGCGCGCTCGACGTGAGCGAGCTCGACTACCGCACCGCCCGCGGCGCGCGACTCGAAGGCACAGGCGTCGCGCCCGACGAGACGATCACGCCCACGCGAGCCGACATCACGCGCGGTCGCGATC
>JAIVGV010000543.1 GCA_020201365.1 Acidobacteriota bacterium | reverse complement strand
GCGCTTGAGCATGAGCAGCTCCGCCGAGTCCGCGCCGCGGTTGTCGTGGAACATCACCTCGTCGAGGCGGTGCAGGCGCGCGTCTATGTCGTCCACGATGGGGAAGCAGGCGTCTATGATCGCGTCCACGACGATGTGCGCGAGGAAGCCGACGCGGTCACTTAAATTCGTTTCGGTTCGTTCCCATCGCTGGCGCGCGAGATCGAGCGCGGGGATGTGTCCGGGGTGGAGCGAGACGACGTAGTTCGCGCCGACGAAGAGATCGACCTCCGTCATGCGCAGCTCCTGACCCGTCGAGGCGAGCGGCGCATAGACGACGATGAAGTAGTAGTTCGGGTACTCGTCAACCTTCGGTCGCTGCCGCAGCTTCAAAGCGTCTTCGAGCGAGAGCGGGCTGAAGTCGAACTCGCGGCTGAGCATGGCGAGTTCAGCCGCGCCGGGATCGCGTATGTCAACCCAGAGGAGCGAGCCTTCGACGCCGATCTCGTCGCTGATGCGTTCGGGGGCGAGCGGTTCGGGCGGCTCTTCGCCGGGGCGGCGGATGAGGACTGTCGTCTGCGGCGCTTGCGGCTTCGGCGTCTCGACCGCGCCGCGCCTGCGCGCGAGGAGGCGGCGCGGCGGCTTGCCCGCGGGCGACTCCTGCGCGGCTCTGAGCGCGATTGTCCGGCTGCTGTAGTCCACGGGCTTGTCCCTCCGGGCTCGGACGGAGATCGGCTGTCGCTTTGAAGCGCGATGATAAATGAGGTGCGCTCGCGGACGAAAGCCCGTCGCGGAAGAGAGGCGCGTCGCGCGCTCACACCTTTTCGAGCGTCCAGACCTCGACGGGCTGCTCTTCCGAGTAGTGGAGCAGCGGCTCGCCCTCCGGCGTCGGGAGCGCGTGCGACTCGATCATCGTGGACATGAGCGAGGAGACTTTCGCCGCGCGCAGCTGCCACGGCTTATGGTGGATGCGGCACTGATAGACGCTCTCGCCGCTGACGGTGTAGAAGCAGTAGCGCTCCGTGAGGAAGAATTCGAGCGAGCCGGGCTCGGAAGTGCCGAGCGCGTCGCCGAACTCCCACGTCGCGTCGAAGGAGGCTTGCGGCGCGTTCGCGTGCGTGCGGCGCGAGTGATAGACGATCTCGCGCCCGTCCTGCCGGAGCGACATCTCGGCGTTGAAGTAGGGGAGGAGGAAGAAGGTGCGCGCGCCCAAGACCGCGAGCGAACTCGTCGCGTCGAGCGAGAGGAAGAGGACGCCGGGGACGCCCTTGTAGTGGACGTATGTGCGGACGTTCAGCTCGTGCATCTCGCTCAAGCCGGGGAGGGGCGGCAGGAAGCTCGCGCGCATCCCCCAGATGGTGAAGGGGACGACCGCGATCCACGCCTCGCCCTCGTAGGTGTCGAGCGTGAGCTGCGCGGGGACGTGCGCGCGCAAAACTTCGGCGGGCAGCCGCCAGTGCATGAAGAGGAGCTTGCCCCACGTCTGCTCCATGATGGGCACGCGGTCGGGGCGCTCGCGGATCGAGAGCCGATCAATATTTTCTTCACTCATCGGGACGGAAGGTTAGCGTAAGGCGGCGTGAAATTAAACTCGGAGGCGTACCTCACGGGTTGACAGCTTGGTGGAGCGAACGCCACGAGTCATGAAGAAGGGAATCGATGCGCGACCAGTCGGCTTCGTTGACGCCGCCCGCGGCTGCCTTGTCGTCGCGGATGCTCATCGCCTCGGCGCGGGCGCGCGCGTGCTCTTCGAGTCGCTCGGCGGGGACGCGGTAGATTTCTGCGGCGAGCGCGGCGAGGGCGTCGGCGAGATCGCCGGGCTGGTGCTCGGCGCGCTCGCGGTGGACGATCCACCATTCGAGTTCGAGGCGCGAGGCGCGCTCCACGTCGAAGTCGGAAGTGCTCGCGTCGCGCAGCGCCGCGTAGTAGGCGCGCAGGTCTGGGAGCGCGCGCTCGTAGTCGGCGCGGGAGTGACCGTCCTTGAAGACGAAGGCGGCGCGCGCGGCGTGGTAAGCCACGACCTGCGACTTCCAGTAGTTGAAGCCGTACTGCCGCCGCAGCAGCCCGCCCATCTCCGTGAAGAGCTTGAGCCGCTGGCGCGAGTAGTAGGCGCGCCACATGGCGGTCTCAAGGCGCGCGACCTCGTCGGCGTCGAAGCGGCGGATGTCGGTCTTGTGTGCGCGCGAGAGGTCGTAGGCGATCCAGCCGCCGAGCGAGGCGAGCAGGAGGGCGACGACGGCGAGCGCGCGCAGGGCGAAGCGGGAGAAGGCGGAACGATTGGGCATGATGTTTAGCGTGCGGCGAAACTCCGCGCGGCGCGTGTGCGAATAACAGAAAACGAACCGCGCCGCAATCAAAATTTCAACCGACTGCATTTACGATCTGCGCGCGCGTGCGGTTTGATGAGAAGAAGATTTACCGCGGAGATGCAGAGAGCGCAGAGAGGGGGCAGAGGGTTTCTCTGCGTAAGCTCGGCGCGAACTCCGCGCCCCTGCGGTGAACCCCGACGCGATGTACACCCAAGTTGAAGTGAGTCAATCGGCGCAAAAGATTTGAGAGGAGCGACGCGGTGGAAAAAGTCTCGTGTCTCGGTCTGCCGAACTGCTACAAGCTGTCGAACGGGACGGTCGAAGTCGTCGTCGCGACCGACGTGGGTCCGCG
>JAIVGV010000323.1 GCA_020201365.1 Acidobacteriota bacterium | reverse complement strand
GACGTAGAGCGTCACGGGCTGTCGTTCGCGCGCCGGCATCAGTACATCTTCGTCAGATCGATCCCCGTGTAGTAGTGCTTCAGTATCTGATCGTAGCGCAGCCCGGCGCGCGCCATGCCGTATGCCCCGTACTGGCACATGCCGACGCCGTGCCCCCAGCCGCGACCCGTGAAGGTGAACGCGACGACGCGCCCCGCCTCGTCCGTGCGCCGATCGACGACGAAGAGCTGCTCGCGCAAGCCGAGCGCCGTGCGGATGCGACCGCCGCGCACGTGCGCCGTCGCCGCCGTGCCGACGACTTCCAGATCGAGCGCGCGGTGCGACGTGCCGCGCGCGACGACGCGCAAGTCCGTGATCGCGCCGACGCGCCCGGCGTGGCTCGCGAGCCGCTGCGCGACCTCGCCTACGTTGAGCGTCTGCGTCCAGTTCGTAAAGGGCGAGTAGCGTTCGGCTGACGCGCCCGAGGCGGCTGGTCGCACCTCGATGTAGTCAACCGCGCCGCGCGCGTCCGTGTGGAACGCGACGGGCTCGCCGCCCGCGAGCGGGACGGCGCGCGTCTGAAAGAGAGTGTCGCCGAAAGCGCGGAAGATGAAAGCCTGCGGCGACAGCTCGTAGGCGCGTTCGGGCGACTTGCCACCGCGGAGCACGACCGCGTTGGCGCTCGAAGGTTGGCGCGCCGTCGCGCGTTGCAGACCGAGCAGCTCGCGGGCTTCAAGCAGGTGCGCGGCGGCGTGCACGGCGCGCGCGCGCGTGATGGGCTGACGCGGTCGAAGCGTCGCGTCCGGGTAGAGTTGCAGGTGACCTTCGCGGAGCAGGTACGCCACGTCGGCGCGGTTGCGCGCGGGGACATCCGCGGCGTCGCGGAAGGCGAGCAGGTAGTTGATGGTGGCTTCGTCGAGCAGGATCGTGCCGCGGCTCTCGAAGTCAACGGCGAGCGCGAGCGCGGTCGCGAAGCCGCCGGGTCGCGCGGCGTCGGCGTTGATCTCGGCGGAGGGCAGAGGTCTGCGCGCGAGGCGCGAGACGGTTGCGAGGAGCGCGCGCACGTCTTCGACGGTCGCGGGCGCGTCGAGCCATTCGTCGGTCAGTTTCGCGGGGGCGTTGAAGCCGTTGACCGCGAGCAGCGCCACCTCGCGCGGGCTCGCGGCGTGCTCCGCTTCGCGGAGGCTGGGGGGCTCGCGCGCGGTCTCGATTGACGTGAGCGCGCCCGCCGCGACGGCGTGTGCGTTCGCGGCGGCGGATTCGACGGAGCAGGCGCGACCGCGCAGGTAGGGGACGGTCGCGCCGCCGAAGATGTTCTCCGCGTCTTCGGTGTGACCGCCGCAGGTCGAGGTGTAGAGCGCGTTGATCGGCTGACCGTGGTAGGTCGCGACGAGTCCGCGCGTCTCTTCGACCGCGCGCGAGGAGAGCGGGTGCTCGGTCGAGAGTCCGCCGTAAACTTGCGAGCGCGTGGAGGGCAGTAGATCGAATCCGGCGGCGGCGAACTGCCCGCGGTTGCTCACGGCGTAGGTGCGCGCGGCGACCGCCTGCGCCTTCAAGGATTCGAGCGCGGGCACGCCGCCGTAGCCTGCGGGCGAAAGCTCGTTCGGCACGACGCCGCGGACGTAGTCTTCGAGCGGCAGGACGTTGACGACCGTCAGCGACCCCGTCAGGTTCGAGAAGACTTCGATGCGACCGCGGTACGGCTTCTCGTTGAAACGCACGGGCGCGGCGCGCTCGTCCGCCGAAGAGAAGGTGACGGGCGCGCGCGCGTCCATTAAACGCGACGCGCCGCCCGAATAGACGACGAGCCCGCGCGTCGGCGGCGAAGCGCGCGACGTGAGGCGCACGTTCGACTGCGAAGGCGCGCCCGCCGCGCGACCGCCGAGGGTTTGCCGTGAGTCGGGTGTTTGAGGCGCGCCGCTCGCCCGTTGCGGATTAGCGCCCGTCGGCGAAGTTCGCGGCGGGCTTGCGGCGTTCTGCGCCGCCGTTTGTGCCGGGGTCGGCGCGTTGACGACGGAGAAGGCGGCGATGCCCGCCTCTTCGAGGCGCGCGCGGAGATCGTCGGCTTCGGCGCGCGTCGAGGGAGCGCCGACGCGCACGCGCCACGCGCGCGCCTGATCGTCGCGCGCGACTTCGGGCGCTTCGCCCGTCAGCTCCTCAGCTTCACGTGCGATGCGGCGCGCCTCCGCCTCGTCCGCGACCGAGGCGATCTCCACGCGGAACAGCTCGCTCTCGGTCGGCGGCGCGAGCGGCGCGAGCACGCGCGGCTCGACGCGCACGCGCGCGACGCCGAGCGGGACGGGCTGCGAGCCGCCGGGCGCGCCGCCCTGCGCGAGCCGCGGCGCTGCGGCGTCCGCCGTCAAGAACTGCGTCGCGCCCGCGTCCGCCGACGCGAGCAGCGTCGCGCCCGAAGTGGAGATCGTCACGGAGCGCGCGCCCGTCGCGAGACCGATGCGGACGAGCGGCTCGGAGTTGAGTCGGGTGGTAGGCGTCGCGTCGGGCGTCGGCTCGTCGTTCGTCCCCGTCGCGGGGTACTGCTGGGGCTGCGCGCGTCGCGGTCGTGTCTCCTGCGGCCGCGCGAGCGGCGCGCACGCGAAGGCGAGCGACGAGACGAGCGCGAGAAGTTTAGACGTGCAAGGGCGGTACATCGCGGCAAACTCGGACGGCGGACGCGGCGCGCGCAGCAACGCGCGGGCGACTTGCGACAATAGTACAACAACTCGCGGCGCGCGCTGACCCCTCTCGCGCTACGTCTGATCGTGTTCGAGCGCGGCGACGGCGAGGTCGTGGAATTTGCGGCGCGCCGCGTTGATGTTGACGAAGGGGAGCGTGCGCGTGTGCGTGCGGTTGGTGAGGAGGATGAAGACGCGCTCGCGCGAAGGGTCAACCCAGCAGCTCGTGCCGGTGAAGCCGAGGTGACCGAAGGAGTCGGGCGGGAGCGACGCCCCGGCGGCGGAGCCGGGCGTGGCGGCGAGCTGCCACGCGAGCGAGCGCGCTTCGTTGAGTCCGGGCGTCATCTTCGTGCGGAAGAGCGCGCAGGTTTCGGGTTTGAGTAGCCGCGTGCGCGCGGCGAGGAACTGTTGCGCGATCTGGAAAGTCTCGCGCGCCGTGGAGAAGAGACCGGCGTGACCCGCCGCGCCGCCGAGGAAGTATGCGTTGCCGTCGTGCACCTCGCCCCAGATGACCCGCTCGCGCCACGCGCCCGCCTCCGCCGCGCCCTCCGCCTCGCCGCACATCGCGCGCTCGTAGGAGTTTCCGGCGATCTCGCAGGCGGCGGTCTCGGTCTGGAACGCGGCTGCCGGGTTGAAGAAGGTGCGACGAAGATCGAGCGGCGCGAAAATCTCGCGGCGTGCGAGCTCGGCGAGGCGCGAGCCGGCGAGGCGTTCGAGCAGGAGCCCGAGCGTGATGAAGCCGAGGTCGCTGTAGAGGACGTGCGTGCCGGGAGCGAATTCCAGTTTCTCCGCGGCGATCACTTCGAGCACGCGGTCGGGCTGGTTGTTCGTCGCCGCGCGAAGCGGTCGCCACGCGGGCAGACCCGAGGCGTGCGTCAGAAGGTTCCTGATCGTCATCACGACGCGCGCCGCGCGCGAGAACTCGCGCAGGTACTTCGCCACGGGCACGTCCAGCTCCAGCGCCCCGCGCTCGACGAGCTGCGCGCAGAGCAGACCCGTGACGAGCGGCTTGGTGAGCGACGCGAGATCGTAGATCGTCTCAGGCGTCGCCGCCTGCTCGCGCGGCTCAAGCACAGCCGAGCCGAGCGCGTCCGCGTATCGCTCGCGACCGCGCTCGCCGACGAGGTAGACGGCGGAAGGGAAGTCGCCCGCCGCGATGCGCTGCGCGAGCATCGCGGACACGGCGGCGGCGGCGCGAGGCGTGGCGTCGTTGGTCACGGCGGGCGAGAGGCGCGACGGGGGCATAACTTGAGAAAAAATTCAGGCGCGACGCTTGAGCGAGTTAATGCCTGTGCGCGCGTCGTGCTCGTGGATGCTCGCGAGCGCGCGCAGCGCGAGGGCAAGCGCGCGGCGACCGTCGCCGCCCGTGATCGGAGGCGCGGTCTTCGACTCCGCGGCGGCGAGGAACGACTCGATCTCGGCGCGCAGCGGCTCCACGTCGGCGACTTCGAGGCGGCGGTGCGCGACGCCGGGGCGACCCGAAGCGCCGGACGGGTCGAGCGAGCTGACGGCGGCGTAGCGCGTCACGTAGTCAACGGCGACGTAGTCGTGCGGCTGGAAGAAGCGCATCTTGCGAATCTTCTCCATGCCGACGCGCGAGGCGGTGATGTTGGCGACCGCGCCCGAGGCGAACTCGACGCGCGCGTTCGCCGCGTCAACCAGATTCGTCAGGACGGGGATGCCGACGGCGCGCACGTCGGATACTTCCGTCCCCTCGCCGACGAGCCACTGCACGATGTCGAGATCGTGGATCATCAGGTCGAGCACCACGTCAATGTCGAGCGAGCGCGCGGTGAACTCGCCGACGCGGTGAATCTCGAAATAGACGGGCGCGCGCACGTGCGGTCTGAGCGCGACGAGTGCCGGGTTGAAGCGTTCGAGGTGACCGACCATCAGCGCCGCGCCCGAACGACGCGCCGCCGCGATCATCCCGTCGGCTTCGGCGAGCGTGCGCGAGATCGGCTTCTCGACGAGCACGTGCACGCCCGCTTCGAGGAGTGGAATCGCGATCTCGGCGTGCGTCTCCGTCGGCACGGCGAGGCTCACGGCGTCCGCGCGACCGACGAGCGCGCGCCAGTCGCAGACCGGCTCGACCCCGCGTTCAGCGGCGACGGCGCGGGCCGTCTCCTCGTTCACGTCGCACGCGGCGACGAAATGGGCGCGCCCCTCAGCGGCGAGCGCGGCGTGGACGCGCGCGTGCTGCCTGCCGAGCGAGCCCGTGCCGATGACTGCGGTGCGGAGCATAGTTCTCGGTTTTCAGTTTTCGGTTTTCAGCCGGACAGTTGTCGTGTTCATGCGGGCGCGTTCGGAAGTTCGGGCGGTGTGATTGACACACGCGGAGTCGCGCCAGTATGTTCCGACGACTGAAATCTGAAAACCGAAAACTGAAAACTGTCAGAGCATACTTGCAACCGCCGAACATTGCCAAGCACGCCTTCCTGCTCGTCGTCGCGGCGACGGCGCTCGTCTATTTCTACGGTCTCGGTCGCATCCCTTTCGTCGGCGCGGACGAGCCGCGCTACGCAGAGGTCGCGCGCGAGATGTACGCGCGCGGCGATTTGGTCACGCCGACGCTCGAAGGGCGCGCGTGGTTCGAGAAGCCCGCGCTCGTGTACTGGGCGGAGGCGGCGGGCTTCAAGCTCCTCGGCGTCTCCGAGTTCTCCGCGCGCCTCGGCACGGCGCTCGCGGGCTGGCTGACCGTCCTGCTCGTCGGCTGGCTGTGCGGGCGCGTCGAACGCGCGGCGCGAGACGACGCGGGCGCGGACGACGAGGCAGGCGCGGACGGCGAAGCGCGCGGATTGCGGTTCGCGTGCGCAGGCGTGGCGGCGTCGTCGGCGGGGCTCGTCGTCTTCTCGCGGGCGGTCAACTTCGACGTCCCGCTGACGGCGACCGTCACGCTCAGCCTCGCCTGCTTCTTCGCGGCTGATCTTGAACGCGACGCGGCGAGGAGGCGTCTGCTGCTCGCGGGCTTCTACGCGGGCGCGGGCGCGTCGCTGCTGGCGAAGGGGCTCGTCGGCGTCGTCATCACGTGCGGCGTCGCGGCGCTCTACAAAATTTTGCGGCGCTGGGCGCGAGAAGATGTGCGGCGCGATCTCTTGAGCCTGACGTGGGGCGTGCCGCTCGCGCTCGCCGTCGCCGCCGTGTGGTACGTGCCCGTCACGCTCGCGCACGGTCGCGCGTTCCTCCGAGAGTTCTTCGTCGAGCACCACTTCGCGCGCTTCGTCTCGAACAGCTTCCACCACCCGCAGCCGTTCTACTTCTACCTCCTCATCCTCCCCACGCTCTTGCTCCCGTGGACGCCCTTCCTCTTTGCAGCGCTCAAGCGATTCTGGGGCGACGCGCGCCGCGCTCGCTTCGACTTCAGCGGCGACATGCGGGCGGCATCAACACAGGACGCGACGCTGCGGCTGCGACTCTTCGCCCTCGCGTGGATCGCCGTGCCGCTCGTCTTCTTCTCGCTCGCGCAGTCGAAGCTGCCGGGCTACATCCTGCCCGCGCTGCCCGCCGCGTGCGTGCTCGCGGGCGACGAGCTGCGCCGCTTCGTGCGCGGCACGGGCGCGCGCTGGATGATGCGCGCGACGGGTGTCGTGCTCCTCTTCGCCGCGGCAGCCGCGTTGATCTACGCGGAGAGCGCGCGGCTCGTGACGACGCGCGCCGCGCTCGGCGTCGCGCTGCCGCTCGCGCTCGCGGGCGCGTGGGCTCTCGTCGCAAAGGGCTCGCGGGCGCGCGTCGCGTGCGCGGTCGTGGCGGCTGCGCTGCTGTCGGCTGCGCTCGCGGCGGGCTTCGCGCAGGGAGGTGTGGCGCGGCGCAAGTCCGTGCGCGAACTGCTGTCGCTCGCGGCGGCGCGCGGCTACGCGGACGCGCCCGTCCTGGAGCTTTACCGCGTCGAGCACACGGCGCAGTTCTACGCGGCGGGCCGGCTGCTCGTGGACGGGCGGGGCGAGCCCGTCGTGCTCGAAGGCGTGAACCTCGTCGAGCGCGCGGCGGACGCGCGCGGCGCGAGCGTCCTCGTCCTCGTGCCCGTCGGCGAGGCGTACCAACTGGCGCGGCTCGGCGAGGCGCGCGCCGAGCTGATCGGCGACAACGGCTCGCGCGCCCTCTTCGCCGTGCGACCAGAGATGAAGTAACGAGGTTGGGAGGATAGGGCGGCGCGTGTCTCAGCGGAGAGTGCGCTGGAAATAATCTATGACGATGCGATCGTAAGCCTCGCCAGCCTCGCCCGTGGCGGACGAGGCGTCGAGCCCGGTGACGGGGAGATCGGTCTTCAGCTCGACGGCGCCCTGATCGGGAAAGCACCTGGCAAGCTCAGTTGTTGCGTCGCGCGCCTCACCCGTGCCGGAGAGCAGCAGCACGCGTCGCCCGCGGAGGGTCGCGGCGGCGTCGCAGGAGTTGACGTTCTCGTACTTGCCGAGGAAGTAGATGTGCGCCGCCGCGCGCGCGAGGAAGAGAGACACAGCGTTTGAGACGCCGACGCGCTGTCGCATCACGTCGCGGAGTAGCGCGCCGGCGCTCGCGGGCGGCGAGTCGAGCGCGAGCGCGACGACACCCCCGCGCTCTCCGCCCTGCACGCTTTCGCGCGCGGCTGCGAGGAGCGCGGCGTATGCGCCGAGACCGACGCCGTAGAGCCCCACGCGCTCGCCGACGAGCGGGCGCTGCTGCGTGCGCAGCCCGCGCAGGAAAGAGATCGCGCCCGCGACGTCCGCCGCCTCGCCCGCGCCGAAGGTGGTGGTCGAGACGGTCGGGTTCTGTCCGTGACCGCGCAGGTCGGGGCAGAGGACGGTGAAGTTCGTCGCCTCGTTGAGCTGCACGCCGAGGTTGAAGAGCCAAGAGCGATCCGCGCCGTAGCCGTGCAGCAGCACGACGGCGGGCGCGCCCTCCGCCCCCCGCAGCAGCCAGCCGCGCGACTTCGTGCCGTCCGCGTTCGACCAAGTCTCTTCGGTCGCCTTCACGCCGCGCGCGCTGATGCCCACCAAGTCCGCCGGGTTGATGAGGTATGCGTGCGTCGGCGGGTGCGCGACCGTGTAGACGCTCCACAACGCGAGCGCCGCGACGCCGACGACGACGAGCGCGACGGTCGGCAGCAGCGACTTGAAGAGCCTACTTCCGGGTCTGCGGCGTGGGGACATGGAATCGAAGGATGAAGGCGGAAGGATGAAGGATGAAAGCGTGATTACTCGGCTTGAGTGATCATTCTTTCATCCTTCATCCTTCCGCCTTCATCCTTGCCTTCGCTTGTTCGTACTCTTCGGGCGTGTTGACGTTCGTGAAAAAAAGCTCGGCGCGCGGCAGATCGGAAAGCTCCGCGAACGCGACCCGGCGCGTGCGTAGCTCGCGCAGCAAGACTCTCGGTCGAAGCTCGCCCGCGTCGAGCAGCCGTCGCGCGGCGGCGAGCGAGGCGCGCGCACCGTAGAGCGCGCAGAGCGGCTGCGGTCTGCCGTCGGGCTGCGTGGGCGCGACGGCGTCGAAACCTTCGGACGCGAGCGACGCGAGGCGCGCGAACAGCTCCGGCGTCGCGAACGGCAGATCGCAGGAGACGACCGCCGCCCACGGCGCGCGACACGCCGCGAGCGCCGCGTGCAAGCCGCCGAGCGCGCCCGCGCCGAGGTATTCGTCGCGCACGAGGGGCAGCCCGAAGTCGCCCTGATCTTCGCGGGCGCTGACGACGCTCACGCGCGGGGCGATTGACGAAAGCGCGCGGCGTGCGCGTTCGACGAAAGTCGCCCCGCCGAGCGCGAGGGCGGACTTGTCCCGCCCCATCCGGCTCGACGCGCCGCCCGCGAGGATGAAGCCTTCGATCTCGGACATGCGAACTCAAACAACCTTCAAGTCACGCGCGCGAAGTTACCACGCGCTCACAGGCGCGGCAAGAAGTGAGACGGCGCGCCGGGCGGCGCGGAGGCGTGAGAGTGGCGGGTGGATCAGTCGTCGCGAGGCGGAGCGCGCTTGTCCAACCTTTTCAACTCCTTGACCATCTGAGAAAGCGACGGTTATAGTCGAGTCGCCCGCTTCGCGCCGGAACAATCCGGCGCGAGTTCGCATCTAAAGCCGGGTCGAGCCCGGCGCGTTTTCGTCACAGAGCCTTCCCCCGAAGCACCGGGCTGTTGAATTCACATGAAAAGAAGTTTCGCCGCAGTTGTCGCCAGCCTCCTCGCGCTGCTCTCCGTCTCGCCGGCGGCGCGCGCGCAGTCAGTCGCAAGGACTGCTCCCGCAAGGTCCGCCGTGTCGGCGGAAGACGCGCGTTTCTTCCCGCTCGAAGACGTGCGCGCCGGGATGAAGGGCGTCGGGCGCACGGTCTTTGCGGGGACGGAGCCGCAGGAGTTCGGCGTCGAAATCCTGGGCGTGCTCGACGGCTACCCGAACCCGCGCCAGTCGGCGATCATCGCGCGGCTTTCGGGCGCGAACGTCGAGAAGACGCGCGTCTTCGCCGGGATGTCCGGCTCGCCCGTCTTCATTGACGGCAAGCTCGTCGGCGCGGTCGCCTTCACGTTCCCGTTCGCGCAGGAGCCCATCGCCGGGATCACCCCGATCCGGCAGATGGTCGAAAACTTCTCGCGCGACACGGCGACGACCCCGCGCTCGAACCTCCCGCACACTTACTCGTTCGCCAAGCTCGCCTCGACCGACTGGACAGCCGAGCTGCCGAAGCCCTCGGTCGGCGCGACGACGTTCCTCGCGCCCGTCGCCGCGGGCTCGCCGCTCCAGTCGCTGCTCGGTCAGCAGATCGTCCCGATCGCGACGCCTCTGGTCTTTAGCGGCGTCTCGCCGCAGGCGCTCGCCGCGTTCGCGCCGCAGCTACAGGCGGGCGGGCTTCTTCCGGTCGCGGGCGCGGGCGGCGGCGGCAACCGCATCACGCCGATGGCGAAGGCGACCGACAAGACGCTGCTCCCCGGCTCCGGCGTGACGGTCGAACTCGTGCGCGGCGACTTCGCGCTCTCGGCGGCGGGCACGGTCACGTGGCGCGACGGCGAACGCATCTACGCCTTCGGTCACCCGTTCCTCAGCCTCGGCGTCTCCGACATGCCGATGACCGAGTCGTCCGTCATCACAGTCGTCTCGAACCTGAAC
>JAIVGV010000542.1 GCA_020201365.1 Acidobacteriota bacterium | reverse complement strand
GTGCCAATACGGGGCATACGGCATGGCGCGCGCCGGGCTGCGCTACGATCAGATACTGAAGCATTACTACACGGGGATCGATCTGACGAAGATGTACTGATGCCGGCGCGCGAACGACAGCCCGTGACGCTCTACGTCGTCCCCAACTGCCCGCTCTGCGCCGACGCGCGCGCGTGGCTGCGGCGCAACCGCGTTGACTACACCGAGCGCGACGTGATGAACGACTTCGGCGCGCGGCGCGCGATGTACAGGCTGACGCGGCAGAACCTCGTGCCCGTGTTCGAATCGCGGGGGCGCGCGCTCGTCCGGCCGGCGGACGAAGAACTAAAGGAGTTTTTGCTGTGAGCTGACAATGCGATTCTCGCGCGCACAACTCGTCGGCGCACTCCTGCTGCTCGCGCTCCTGTGGGCTGTCGTCATCGTGCGCCTCGCCCTCTCGCGCCGGTGAATCCCGCCGAAGAAACTCAGAAGCCGATCATCGCGGTCATGGGCCCGACCGCGTCGGGCAAGAGCGCGCTCGGCATAGAGCTGGCGCTGCGCTTCGGCGGCGAGATCGTCAACTGCGACTCCGTGCAGGTCTATCGCGAGATCGAGATCGCGACGGCGAAAGTCCCTGTCGCGGAGCGGCGCGGCGTCGCGCACCACCTGATTGATTTCGTCGATCCGCGCGAGACTTACACGGCTGGCGCGTGGGCGCGCGACGCGGCGCGCGTGATCGGAGAGATCGAGGCGCGCGGGCGGCTCGCCTTGCTCGTCGGCGGGACGGGCTTTTACCTGCGCGCGCTGCGCGAGCCCTTCTTCGAGTCGCCGCCGACGGACGAGCGTTTGCGCGCGCGCCTCGCCAGGCTCCGAAGGGCGCGCGGCGCGGAACACCTGCACCAGATTCTGCGTCGGCTCGACCCGCGCGCAGCCGCGCGGCTGCACGCGCGCGACTGGTCGCGCGTGCAGCGCGCAATCGAGGTCAGGCTGCAAACGAAGCGACCGATCTCCGAGCAACAGCCCGCGCGCGCCGAGCCGCCGCCACTCGCGCGGCGTCTGCGCGTCTTGGCGCTTGAGCCCACGCGCGGGGAGTTGTACCGTCTGATCGACGCGCGAACGGAAGCACACTTCCGCGCGGGGCTCGTCGCGGAGGTGCGCGAGTTGCTCGCGCGCGGCGTGCCCGCCGAGACGAGCGCGCTGGGCGCGCACGGCTACCGGCGCGCCGTCGAATTCTTGCGCGGCGGGCGCACCTTTGAGAGCGCGGTCGAGCAGACGCAAAGGGACGTGCGCCACTACGCGAAGCGGCAGTTGACTTGGCTCAGGCGCGAGCCGGATGTTGAGTGGCTCGACGGCTTCGGCGATGGCGAAGAGGTTCAAGAGCGAGCCGCGCGGCGCGTCGCGGAGTTGATCGGGGAGTTCGGTGCGGGGGGAGAAGTTTGACCGGCGCGCGCGCGGGTCGCGTGGTTCTTCACGCCGCGGCGCAGGCGGCGGGTTAAAGTTGAATTTCGGTCACGGCGGGCTCGCAAATCGTCGCGCCCTCTTGTCTGTCTCGGCGGCGTGCTATACTCTGCGCGAAGCCGAGTTTCGCCCTCGCAGTTCGGAGAGTTGCCGTGGACAGCAAGTCCTCCCCGCAGAACATTCAGGACGCGTTCTTGAACACGGCGCGGCGCGAGCGGAGCAGCGTCACGGTCTATCTGGTGAGCGGCGCGAAGCTGCAGGGGCGCATCAAGAGCTTCGACAAGTTCTCCATCCTCCTCGAATCCGGCGCGCAGGAGCAACTGATCTTCAAACACGCCATCTCCACGATCCAGCACGCGCGCCGCTCCTCCGGCGAGCTGCGCCGCGACGCGCCGCACGAGCCCGCGCAGGCGGACGCGGACGCGGAGGGCGGCGAGCGCGCAGCCGACTGACCACTCCCGCGCGCGAAAAATACCGATCACACGGGGCTTAACTTTTGCTTCCAGCCTTCATCACATTCGAGGGTATTGACGGGTGCGGCAAATCAACCCAGACGCGCCTGCTCGCTTCGGTGCTCCGCCTGCGCGGCGTCGAAGTAGTGACGACGCGCGAGCCGGGCGGCACGCCCCTGGGGCAAAAGCTCCGCCACGCCCTGTTGGAAGCGGAGGGGCAGGTCGATCCGCTCGCGGAGCTTCTCTTGTACGCGGCGGATCGCGCGCAGCACGTCCGCGCGCTCGTCCGCCCCGCCCTCGCCGCCGGGCAGATCGTGCTCTCGGATCGCTACGCCGACGCGACCGTCGCGTATCAAGGCGCGGGGCGCGGCTTCGAGCCCGAACTCGTCGCGCAGATCGTCGGGCTCGCCACGGGCGGGCTCAAGCCCGATCTCACGCTGCTCTTCGATCTCCCGGTCGCCGCCGCGCGCGAGCGCGCCAGCAGCCGCACGCGCAACGGGCGCGTGCACGACCGGCTCGACGGCGAAGACCCGGCGTTCCACACGCGCGTCCGCGAAGCCTACTTGCAGATCGCGCGCGAAGAGCCCGCACGAGTCCGCGTCGTTGACGCCGGCGCCTCGGTCGAAGAGACACACGCGCAGGTGCTCACCGTCGTTCTGCCATTATTGGAAAAGCGGGGGTTGGGGGCTAGGGGTTAGGGGTTGGCAAGAAGCGCCGTGTGATCAATGTCGCTCTCCGTCTTCCCCAACCCCTATCC
>JAIVGV010000221.1 GCA_020201365.1 Acidobacteriota bacterium | reverse complement strand
GGTTTTCGTAGTGTAATGGATGACGGCGGGGGCGGCAAGGTTGCGTCGGATGCGCCCCGCGAGGGGCGGACTGCATCGCGCGGCACATTTGGCTACCGCGCGGCGCGCGCGTTTGTGACTTTCGCGGCGATAAACTAAAATGCTCGGCAGGTTTTTAGCTCTCCCAACTTATGCGACGAGCGGGCGCGCGCGCCGAACGGTACGCCGCGCGAGCCGCGCCGAAGTTTTTGGAGGATTCAGCGATGAGCAATCCTTACGACCCGACGAACCCGCCGGGCGCGCAAGTGCCGCCGCCCTCGGTCACCGACGAGCCGCTCGACGATCTCATGCTCGCCGACGACGACGACGAGCCCGCGCGCGAGCGCGTCTCCTCTTCGGTGCGCGACATCGCCTCGCGCATCCCGGAGTCTCTCTCGTCCATCGGGCGCGACATCAGCCGCACCATCGAGCGCGCGATCTCGGCGAAGGACGACTACGTCGTCGCCGTCAAGGTCTCGCCGGACGCGCAGGAAAGGCTCGAACAGCTCGTGCAGGCGGGCGTCTTCCGCAGCCGCGCCGAGGCGGCGGCTTACCTGATTGATGAGGGCATCAAGTCGCAAGCACCGCTCTTCGAGCGCGTGCAGCAGAAGCTCACCGAGATCGAGCGCCTGCGCGCGGAGTTGCGCGGCATGGTCAACACGCCGCAGGTCTGAGAGACGCGACTCGCGCGGGCGGCGACGCGCGCGGCAACTCCTCAACGCGCGCGACGACGAAAGCGACTCGAAGAACCGATGAGATTCCTTCCGACGCTCACACTCGCAGCCGCCGTCGCCTGCCTCTGCGCCGCAGACGCGGGCGCGCAGTCGGGTCGCGTCAAGCGCCGCCCGCCGGGCGCGGGGCGCGGCGGCGGAAGCAGCGCGGGCGGCGACGAACGGTCGCCGGGCGCAGGCGACGCCGTCAAGCCCGCGCGCGAGGAAGACTACAGTCGCGTCTTCACGGGTCGCGAGGTGACGCAGAAGGCGCGCATCACGCGCCGCCCGCCGCCCGACTACCCGCGCGCGGCGCGACGTAACAACGTGACGGGCGCCGTGCTGCTCAGGATCATTCTGCGCGCGGACGGTCGCGTTGACGACCGCGTCGAAGTCGTGAAGTCGCTTCCCGAAGGCGTCACCGAGGAGGCGATCAAGGCGGCGAAGCGGATCGAGTTCGTGCCCGCCGAGAAGGGCGGACACAAAGTCTCGGTGTACGCGCTCGTGGAGTACAACTTCAACATCTACTGAGGTCACACTCGTTTGCCGGAAACACTCACGCTGCCGCGCCTGCCCGTCGAACAGTTCACGCTCGCGAACGGCTTGCGCGTCGTCTTCAGCGAAGACCACGCCGTGCCGGTCGTCTCCGTCGCCGTCTATTACGACGTCGGCTCGCGCAACGAGCGCGAGGGGCGCACGGGCTTCGCGCACCTCTTCGAGCACATGATGTTCCAGGGCTCGGAGAACGTGCCGAAGGCGGCGCACTTCCAGTACATCTTCAACTCCGGCGGCACGATGAACGGCACGACTTCCTCGGAGCGCACCAACTACTTCGAGACGCTGCCCTCCCACCAGCTCCCGCTCGCGCTCTGGCTCGAATCCGACCGGATGCGCTCGCTCAAGGTCACGCAGGAGAACCTCGACAACCAGCGCCACGCCGTCCAGGAGGAGAAGCGGCTGACTTACGACAACCGCCCCTATTCGAGCGCGTTCCTGCGGCTCAACGAGTTAATCTTTAAGAACCCCGCGAACGCGCATTCGACCATCGGCTCGATGGAGGACTTGGACGCCGCCTCGGTCGAGGACGTGCGCGAGTTCTTCCGCGTCTACTACGCGCCGAACAACGCCGTGCTCGCCATCGTCGGCGACTTCGACCCGGCTGAGGCGCGCGCGCTCGTCGAAAAATACTTCGGCACGATCCCGCGCCAGAGCGCGCCGCCGCCCGTTAGCGTCGAGGAGCCTCCGGAAGTCGCCGCGCGCTTCGAGTCGTACCCTGACAAGTTCGCGCAACTGCCCGCGCTGATGCTCGGCTGGAAGACGCCGCCGCGCCGCACCACGGAGTTCTACGCGCTCACGCTCGCGTCAGACCTCCTGCTCGAAGGCGAAAGCTCGCGGCTCTACCAGAAGCTCGTCAAAGGCGACGAGTCGGTCGTCGCCGTGCAGGGTGGCGTCGGCGAGCGGCGCGGCCCGTCGTCGCTGTACCTCTTCGCCATCCCGAAGCCCGGTAGGACGACCGAAGAGATTCGGCGCACGATCCAGGACGAGATCAGGCGGCTCGCCGAAGAGGGACCCAGCGCGGAGGAGATGGAGAAGCTGCGCAACAACCTCGTCAACGACGCCGTGCGCAGCCGACAGTCCACGATGTACCGCGCGCAGATGCTCGCCGAGTACGCGCTCTACGACGGCGACCCCGAACTCTTCAACACCGAACTCGAAAGCTACCTCGGCATCACGCCCGAACAGATCAGAGGCGCCGCCGCGCGCTACCTCGCCACGGACAACTACTCGCTCATCGAAGTCGTCCCCGCGCCCGAAGACGCCGAGACAGCCGCGCCGTCGTCCGCCGCCGCGGGCGAACAGGATCAGCCCGGCGCGCCGCCCCCGCAAGTCCCGCCGCGCCCGCCCGCGCAGCCCCCCGCGCCGACGC
>JAIVGV010000322.1 GCA_020201365.1 Acidobacteriota bacterium | reverse complement strand
ATGATGTTCTGATCGCTGATGTAGTTCCCCGCGCCGAGTGTGGCGAGGTCTGTGTAGCGCCCGCTGGCGGAGCGGTAGGCGACCTCCGCCGAATGAACCTGGCGCAGCGACGAGACGGCTGACGCGGCGCACGCGGAGTGCTGCGACTCGAGGTAGTTCGGCACGGCGATGGCGGCGAGGACGCCGATGATCGCGACGACGATCAGAAGCTCAATGAGCGAGAAGCCGCGCTCCCGGCGGTGAGATGGGTTTGCGTTGTGCATGTGGAACCGACGACCGGCGCGAATCAATCTGACCGAGCGGGGGATCAGATCACGTCCGACCTGAGCAAGGTGCGTGCCAGCTACGGGGGCGGCGCGCGGGCGGGAGTCGTTTGTTCGCGGGCGCGCGTCAGTCGGTCGCGGAGCGCGCGGCGTCCGATCTGATCTGCGCGGTGAGGCTGCGTATGCCGTGCTTGTCGAGGAGGTGGCGCAGGGAACGGACGGAGAGTTGGAGCAGCTCGGCGGCGCGCGTCTGGTTGCCGCCCGTGCGGCGCAGGGCTTCGAGCAGGTAGGTCTTCTCCAACTGATCGAGGTGCGCGGAGAGGTTTAGCCCCGCGTCGGGCAGGTCGAGCGCGGCGGCGACGCGCTCCGGGTTGAACTGCGTGACCTGTTCGGGCAGGCGTTCGGGCTGGATCGCGTCCGTGCGCTCGAGCGCGACGGCGCGCTCGACCGTGTGCTCCAGCTCGCGGACGTTACCGGGGAAGTTGTAGCGCTCCAAAAGCTCCATCGCCTTGGGCGAAACTTCAAGCGCGCGCCCCGCCTCGCCGCAGAACTTCCGGACGAAGTGCGAGACGAGATCGGGGATGTCCTCGCGCCGCTCGCGCAAGGGGGGGAGCTCAATCGGGATGACCGAGACGCGGTAGAACAGGTCTTCGCGGAACGTCCCCGAAGCGACCATCGCCTTGAGATCGCGGTTCGTCGCCGCGATGACGCGCGCGTCCACTTCGATCTCCTCGTGCGCGCCGACGGGTCGCACCTTCCGCTCTTGCAGCACGCGCAGGAGCTTGACCTGCATGGCGGGCGACATCTCGCCGATCTCGTCTAAGAAGATCGTGCCGCGATCAGCCGCCTCGAATAAACCTTTCCGGTTCGTGTTCGCGCCGGTGAACGCGCCCTTGACGTAGCCGAACAGCTCGGATTCGAGCAAGGTCTCGGTGAACGCGCCGCAGTTGATCGAGACGAAAGGCTTGTCGGCGCGGGGCGAGAGGTTGTGAATCGCGCGCGCGACGAGCTCCTTGCCCGTCCCCGATTCGCCGTAGATCAGCACGGTCGAGTGGACGGCGGCGACCGTCTCGATCATCTGATAGACCGCCTGCATCCTCTGCGAGCGACCGATGATCTGGTCGAGCCGCCCGCGCTCGCGCTGGTTCTTGAGCAGAGCCTCGTTCTCGGTCTTGAGGCTCTCGTTCTCTTTCTTGAGCGCGAGGCGTTCGAGTGCCTTCTCGACGATCAGCCTCAGCTCGTCAACGTCGAAGGGCTTCTGGATGAAGTCGTCCGCGCCGAGCTTGAAGGCCTCGCGGGCGGTCTCGACCGTGGCGAAGGCGGTCATCATCACGACGCCGATCTCCGGCAGGAGCTGGCGCGCCTCGCGCAAGAGCGCGATGCCGTCCATGTCGGGCATCCGCACGTCGGAGACGATCAGATCGGCGGGCTGTTCGCGCAGGAGTTGGAGCGCGCGCCGCCCGTTCTCCGCCGCGCGCACCTTGTGCCCCGCGCGCCCGAAGACGAGCGACAGAAGTTGCCGCATCCCCTGTTCGTCGTCAACGATTAAAATATTCGCCATAACTTAAACGAGGAAGTCGGGACGATGAGCGACGAAGTGAGAGCAGCTGTCTTTCAGTCCGTCGCCCGTCGCTCCGCGTTCATGCTTTCGGGTTGCCGGGCAACTCGATGATGATCGTCGTGCCGTGCCCCTCGCGGCTGCGGACGTTTATTGTACCACCGTGATCGCGGACGATCTGATAGGCGATGGAGAGTCCGAGCCCCGTGCCGCCGGTGCGCGAGGAGGAGAAGGGCTCGAAGAGTCTTTCGACCTGTTCGGGCGGCATCCCCTGCCCGGTGTCCGTGAAGGTGACGCGCACGCGCCCCGCTTCGGTGCGCCGCAGCTCGACGCGGAGCGTGCCGCCTTCGGGCATCGCTTGGAGGGCGTTGCGCGCGAGGTTCCAGAAGACTTGGCGCAAGCCCGCCGAGTCAACCGACGTTGTGACGGGCTCTTCCGGGTAGTCCTCTTCGATCACGTGGTCGGCGCGCGTTTCGGGGCTGTGGCGCAGGAGCGTGAAGGTCTCGCGCAGAGGCTCGCGCAAGTCCGTCGCGGCGAGCGAGACTCGGCGCGGGCGCGCGTAAGTCAGGAAGTCGGTGATGATGCCGTTCAGGCGGTCACTCTCGCGCAGGATGATCTCCATCAGCTCGGCTTGCGCGGGGTCGCCGTCGGTCTCTGCGCGCAGCATCTGGATCGAGCCGCGCATGGCGGCGAGCGGGTTTCTGATCTCGTGCGCGATGCCTGCCGCCACGCGACCGACCGCCGCGAGCCTGTCTTGGCGGCGCTGCGTCTCTTCGAGCGCGCGCACTTGAGTCAGGTCTTGGAAGGTGATGATCAAGCCCGTCGTCTCGCCGCCCTCGTCGTGCAGGGGGGAGATGGAGAAGCCGAGGCGGAGGCGCAAGCCTTCGGCGGTGAGGCAGTCCGCCTCGAAGCGCGGGTTGAGCGCGCCGGAGTGCGCGGCGTCGAGCGCGGCGCCGATCTTGTCTTTGATCTGACCGAAGAGGAGCGAGACGTCTTCGCCGCGCAGGACGTCCGCGTCGTAGCCGGTGATCTCTCCCGCCGCGGCGTTGAAGGTGTAGATGCGCCCTTCGAGGTCGGTGGTGACGACGCCGGAGCGGATCGACTCGACGATGCGCTCGTGCAGCGCGCGCAGTTTGGTGAGCGCGTGCGTGGCTGCGACGAGCTGCACGTCCGAGCGCGCTTGCCGTTCGGCGAGGCGCGCGGCGAGCAGCCCGACGAAGAGGAAGGCGATGTCGTAGAGCCCGACGTTCGTCAGAAGCTCGGCGGTCGAGGCGGCGGCGATCTCGACGCCGCGCCCCGTCGCCACCCACCCGGCGGCTTCGGCGAGCGTCAAGGAGGTGTAGCAGACGGCGCACCCGACGGACGTGACGAGCGCGCCGCGCGCGCCGAGGTACACGCTCGCGAGCGAGATGACGACGACGTAGAGCGCGACGTAAGGCGTGTGCAGATCGCCCGCCGCGCCGACGAGCCACGTCACGGCGATCACGTCGCAGAAGAACTGCGCGCCCGCCTGCACGGAGAGCGGGAGGGAAGTGAAGCGCAGCAGCGCGGCGAAGACGCAGGTGAGCGCGGCGAGCGCGACGGCGACGGCGACGAGCGCCCCGCGCTGATCCATCGCGGCGCCGGCGGCAACGCGCCCGCCCGCCGAGAGGAAGCCGACGCCGAGCATCAGGAGCGCGACCGCGCCGCGCCCCGCGACGAGCCACCACAGCCTGCGCCGCAGCCCCGCGTCCCTCCCGTCAGTCGAAGCCCCCGCCGTCATCGCCGATTAGCCTAGCACAACGCCGACGCGACGCCGGAAAAATTGTCGCGCGCGACGCGGCGTCGCCGCGCGAGTCCGGTCGCCTCGCTTCAGGCGATGAGGTAGCCGAGGAGGAAGCGCGCGAGTCCCGCTCCCATGATCACCCAGAAGGGGTTGGCGCGGAAGCGCACGAGCACCGCGAAGCACAGCACCGCGAACGTGAGACCGAGCCACGTGTGAATGCCTGCGCGCCCGATGGAGATTCCGGCGGCGACGAGCAAGCCGACGACGCCGGGCGTCACGCCGCGCAGGAAGGCGCGCACCTGCCGGTTCTCGCGGAAGCGCTTGAGCGAGGAGCCCGCGGCGACGGTCATCAGGAACGCGGGGAGGAAGATGCTGAGCGTGGCGACGAGCGCGCCGAGCGTGCCCGCGACGTGGTAGCCGATAAACGTCGCCGTGATGAGCACGGGTCCCGGCGTGATCTGACCGAGCGCGGTCGCGTCGGCGAACTCCTGGTGCGTGAGCCAGTGGCGAGCGTTGACGACCTCCGACTCGATGAGCGGGATCATCACGAAGCCGCCGCCGAACGTCACCGTGCCGACGCGCAGGAAGGTGAACGAGATCACGGCGAGCAGGCTCAGCTTCGCGAGGATCGGCATCGCCACGCCGACGACGCCGAACGAGCGCAGCCGCGTCCCGCGCCTCGACGTGCCGCCCTCGTCTTCTTCGACCGTCGCCCCGCCGTCTCCCGCCGCCGCGCCGTCGTCCGCGGCAGTCGCGATGCCATCTTCAACAGCCGCGCCGTCGTCCGCCCGCGCGACGCCGTTGGCGAGCGTGCCACCGCGAACGAGGGCTCCGTCGCCCTTCAAAGTCGCGCCGTCGTCTCCGGCTAAACTCGTCCCGCCATCTTCCGCCGCGGCCTCTTCGGCGTCGCCTTCGTGCAGCCGCCGCTCGCGCTCTTCGGCGAGGGCGCGCGTGAGGTAGATGCCGTAGAAGTCGTGCGGCTTGCGCTGCGCGCGGCGCGCGCGGCGGCGCTGTGCGCGGCGTGCGCGGATGCGCGCGCGGCGTCGCGCGACGAGTGTGCCGATGCGCCAGAGGCGCGCGAGCCGCTTCTCGGCGAACGAGTCCATGTAGATGCCGAAGAGCCCGGCGGCGAGCACGACCTCGATGACCGTCGCTTGAAAGAGCGAAACGGCGAGGCACGCGAGCACGGCGACCGTCCACTGCCACTTCTTGTCGAGCGTGTTGCGCCCCAGACGCCACGCCGTCACGATGACGAGCGCGACGACCGCGGCGTTCAAGCCGTGGAAGAGTCGGTCGGTGTCGGGGAGCGCGCGCAGGTGGCGGTAGAGGATGGCGAGGAGGATCATCATCAGCGTCGAGGGCAGGATGAAGCCGCCCATCGAGGCGCACGCGCCGCGCCAGCCGCGCAGACGGAGTCCGATGTAGGTGGCGGTGTTGCCCGCGCTCGTCCCCGGCAGGCTCTGCGCGAGCGCGAACGCCTCGGCGAACTCGTACTCGTTGAGCCAGCGCCGCCGGAGCACGACGGTCGCCCTGATCTGCGCGATGACGGCGAGCCCGCCGCCGAAACCCACCGTGCCGATCTTGAGGAAGGAGAGGAAGAGACCGCCGAGTGTGGCGGTGCGCGAGATGCGCTCCAGCTCGCGCCGCCCGTAGCGCGCCCGCGTCCGCATGTGGCGCACGCGCCTGCGAACCCTGTGCGTCCGCCGACCCTGCTCGCTCCGCGCTCTCGCCTCAACCTGCATCGCCTCCGAGCATTATGAAATCAGACGCCGCGAACGGCAAACCGTCGCGCGCCGACAGCGACGGCGCGCGCGTCGGACGGCAAACCGTCGCGCCGCGCTCGCGCGAACGTTACCTCCGCGCTCGCGAAAATTATCTTGACAGGCGGGCGCGGCGGATTTACTCTGCCCGCGCTCAGCAGGAAGTTTCAGCCGTTCATTCTCACGCGCCGCTCCCGAACTGAATCGCAACCGTCGGACGCGCGACGTGTCCGACGCCGCCTGAGCCGCGTGCCCGCGCGCGCGCGCGGCGGGGGTTTCGTTGACACACGAGCGGATCAACGTCGGCAGACCTCGCTGGCGCGCCGGACGAGCCTCGCCCCTCGCGCGCGGCGTCGCGGCTTCGGCGGCGGCGCGCGCCGCCCTCGCCCCTCAAGCAACACCCTCCCGAGTTTTCCAGACGCCTGCAAACGCCTGCACGTTTCGCACCTCAGAGGGGAGCGCTTCCTCTCCACGCAGTTAACCCGACACACCTCAAGGAGACTTCAAGAGATGAGACTCACCAGTACCTTCCGCAGACTCCTCGCCAGCACACTCCTCGCCGCCGCCTGCGCCCTGACGCTCGGGCTCACTCTCGCCTTCGCGCAGTGGCCCCAGTGGGGGCACGATCAGCAACACACCGGCGCGATTAACGTCGCCGGTCAGAACCTCAACCGCGTCCTCGCCGACATCGTTTACGATCCGTTCGTCGATCAGGAGAAAGCGCCGGAGAACGGCGACGGCGACCTGCTCGTCCACTACCAGACGCCGCTCGTTGACGGCAACGACGTTTACATGGAGTTCAAGTCGGGCACTTACACTTCGATCACGACGTGGGAGAGCCAGACGTGGAACGAGAAGAGACTGAGCTGGGTGAACAACCAGCTCGTCGTGCAGTGGAGCTTCCAGAGCGACTGGAAGCCCGTCCCGTTCGGCAGCCCCTCCTGGGAGCCCGTCTTCCACGCCGTGCTGGCTGGCGGCGCCGTCTACGTCCCCGGCGGCGGCGGCACCGTCTATAAACTCGACAAGGCGACCGGCGCGGTGCTGGCGCACTTCAACCCGCTCGGCGGCGACACGAGCATCTTCGCCTGCGGACCGCTCAGCGCCGACGCCGCGGGCAACGTCTACTACAACGCGATCAAGCTCAACATGAGCAACGCCTGGGGCAAGGACGCGGTCAACTCCTGGCTGGTCAAGATCGGCGCGGGCGGCACGACCAGCGTCGCGCAGTTCAAGGACATCGCCACGGGCGAGCTCGGTCCCAACGACCCTTGCGAAGTCGGCTTCAGCGAGCCGCCGCCCTGGCCCCCCAGCCCGACGGCGGTCGCCCCGGCGATCAAGTGCGGCACGATTAGACCGGGCATCAACGTCGCGCCCGCGATTGCCCCCGACGGCACGATCTACACCGTCGCGCGCAACCACTTCGTCACGCGCTACGGCTACCTCGTCGCCGTCAACCCGGACCTGACGCCGAAGTGGACGGCCACGATGCACGCCGTCTTGAACGACGGCTGCAACGTGCAGATTCCGCCCAACGGCACGCCGGGCGGTTGCAGCGTCGGCGCGACGACCGGCGTCGCGCCCGACACGAACAGCCTGCCTTCGGGTCGCATCCTCGACGACTCGACCTCCTCGCCCGTGGTCGCGCCCGACGGCAGCGTCCTCTACGGCTCCTACACGCGCTACAACTACGCGCAGGGTCACCTGCTGCGCTACAGCTCGACGGGGCAGTTCCTCGGCTCCTACATCTTCGGGTGGGACGACACGCCCGCGATCCGCAGCCACGGCGGAACCTACTCGATCGTCACCAAGGACAACCACTACGGCGACGTCGGCTCCTACTGCAACGACGACGCGGTCTGCCCGCCCGACCGCAACGCGACGAACCCCTCCTACCCGGAGCAGTATTTCGTCACGTCGCTCAGCCCCGGCTTGGGCGTCGAGTGGCAGTACCAGAACACGAACACGCTCAGTTGCACGCGCCAGCCGAACGGGACGGTGACGTGCGTGAGCGATCACCCCAGCGGCTTCGAGTGGTGCGTCAACGCGCCCGCGGTTGACTCCGCCGGCGTCACCTACGCCAACAGCGAGGACGGAAACCTCTTCGCCGTCAACCCGAACGGCACGCTCAAGCAGAAGATCTTCCAGCAGCTCGCCATCGGCGCGGCTTACACGCCCGCCTCCATCGGCGGCGACGGGAAGCTCTACTCGCAGAACGACGGTCACCTCTACGTCGTCGGCAACTAGCCCGCACAACCCCGCCCCGGCGCACGAGCGGCGCGGGCTCGAACGAGATCGGGCTCCAGTCCCGCAAGACTGGAGCCCGATCTTTTTTTGGCCGACCGTCCCACGCCGCGGCGTCAACCTGCGTCTGAGTCGAAGCGTCCGCTGTGCAGGGTTGTCACAGAGCGCGACGACGCGGCTAGGCACTGTCGGCGACTTCTGTCACGCGGGAAGCCGCGCGCCGCCGACGGGAACGCGCGCGTCCCAAGCCGGAACGCAGGCGTTCCTAACCGTAAGACGCGCGCCTCGGCTCGTAGGCGCGCGACCCCAAAGAAGAAGCGCGACCCCCTCGTGTGGGGATCGCGCTTCGTGGTTTGGCGCGTGCCGCAGCCGACTGGCTTAGTGGCTGTTTGAAAGCTTGCCGATGAGCTTGAAGAGCGTCGTGCTGGGGCAGCTTAAAAGTTCTGTCTCGGAGCGAGCCGTTTACCTCGTGATCAGGAGCGGCGAGTTGACGTTGTAGTTATAGAGCCGCGCGCTCTCGCCGCTTACCATCAGCACGAATTGTTCCGTGGCTTTGCCTTGGGTGAATTCAGTGTCGTATTGCAGCGCCACTACCGTGCCCGCATTCGTCGCGTTCACGCGCCACCCGGTTTGGACCGAATTCGTCACCGCGCCGAGCTTACGGCGCACACCCTCGAACAGGGCGACGGCGTCCGCTTCGGCGGTCGCTTTACGAAAACCGCCGTCAGCCTGACCGTAGATTTCGTGGTACTGACCCGCGTTGAACTGGTCGTGGAACTGTGCGACGGCGCGCTCGCCGATCTCCTTCCCTTTAGTCAAAGAGCACGCGCCGCTCAAGGCGAGCCCCGCGGCGATCAGAAGGAGGGCGATCTTTGACGAGGGTTTGTCTTTCATCGCGACGCCTTTCTCAGTGGCTGTTCGAGAGCTTGCCGATGAGCGTGAAGAGCGGCATGTACATGGCGATGACGATGGAGCCGATGGTCACGCCGAGGAAGCCGATCATGATCGGCTCCATCAGGGTGAGCAGGTTGGCGATTGCCGAGTCAACCTCCTGCTCGTAGAAGTCCGCGATCTTGCCGAGCATGGAATCTAACGCGCCGGTCTGCTCGCCGATGCCGACCATCTGCGCGACCATGTTCGGGAAGACCTCCGCCGCCTTCAGCGGCTCGACGAACTGCTCGCCGCGCTCCACGCCCGCGCGAATCTTCAGCACGGCTTCCTCGATGCGTGTGTTGCCCGCCGTGCGCGCCGTGATCTCCAGAGACTGGAGGATCGGCACGCCCGAAGCGAGCAGCGTCGAGAGCGTGCGCGAGAAGCGCGCGATGGCGATCTTCTTTAAGACAGCGCCGAGGACGGGGAGCTTGAGCGAGACGCCGTCAATCGTGCGGCGCCCGTTGGGCGTGCGGTAGAAGTAGCGGAAGGCGACGACGACGGCGACGATGGTCGCGCCGACCGCCAAGCCGCCCCAGCCCGCGATGAAGCTGCTGATGGCGACGACGATGCGGGTCGGGAGCGGCAGCTTCTCGCCGGGACCGAGCAGCCCCATGAAGATCGTCTGGAACTGCGGGATGACGAAGATCATGATCGCCGCGACGACGAGCACCGCGATGACGATCACCGCCGAAGGGTAGATCAGTGCCGACACCACGTCGCGCCGCAGCTTGACGATCTTCTCGATGAAGGTCGAGAGGCGCTGCAGGATGAGATCGAGGATGCCGCCCGTCTCGCCCGCCTCGACCATGTTCGTGAAGAGCTGATCGAAGACCTTCGGGTGGCGCGCCATCGCGGCGGCGAGCGTCGAGCCCTCTTCCACGTCCTGCCGCGTCTGGCTCAAGGTCTGCTGGAAGAACTTGTTCTCCTGCTGCGACGCGAGGATTTCGAGGCACTGCACGAGCGGCAGACCCGCGTCGATCATCACCGAGAACTGCCGCGTGAAGACGGAGAGTTCCTTGGACTTGACCTTGCCGCGCTTGCCGAGCTTCGGCACGGCGATCTCGCGCCCCTTCTCCTTGACGGACGTGAGCATCACCTGTTCGCGCCGCAAAATCTGGCGCAGCATCTCGCGGTTGTCGGCGATCCTCTCGCCGACCATCACCTCGCCGACGCGGTTGCGTCCTTTGAAAACGTAAGTTGGCATTTCGGAACTCCGAAAGGGGTTAGGGGTTAGGGCAGGGGGGCTGGGGAAAGGCGGTTAGGTGCTTGATTGGTTCTCCCAACCC
>JAIVGV010000541.1 GCA_020201365.1 Acidobacteriota bacterium | reverse complement strand
GCGCAGGGCGTCGCGCCGCGCGCGGCGGACGCGAGGGCCGCGCGCGCCGCCGAGCGCGAGAACGCTCAGGGCGAGAGGGTCGCGCTGCGTCAGCAGCAGCAGGCGCAGAGGGAGGGCGCGCGACAGCAGACGCTCGCCGCGCGGCAACAACAGCAGCCACGCCAGGCGATGCGGCAGCAGCTAGATGCGCGCCGTCAGGCGAGCGCCCAAGCCGCGTCGCAGCGCGCGCAGCAGGCGGCGCAGATGCAACAGCAGTCGCGCGGGCGCGCGGCGCAAAGAGAGCAGGCGCGACAGCCGGCGGTTCAGCAGCGACAAGTGATCCAACCCGCGCCTCCGCCGCAGGCGCGTGAGCGCGTCGAGCAGCCGCGCCCGCAGCCCGCGCCGCAGAGAGCGCAGCCGCAGGTGAGGCAGCAAGCCCCGCCGCCGAAAGTCGTGCGACCGCAACCGCAGGCGGCGAAACCGCCCCCGCCGCAGGCGCAGGGGCACGGCAAGGGCGGGAAACACCCTTAAAGGCTTGACGCCTTTTCGCCGCGCCGGAGGCTCAACTCAAGTCTCAATGCGAAAAACGCCTCTCAGGGAGGGAATCGTCCCTCCCTGAGAGGCGTGACTGCTTCCCGGAGAGCAGACGCCGCGCGCGTTCCTCCTGATATACAGGAGAGCGCGCGCGCCGCGACTACTTCTCTTCCTTCGTCTCGGACGACGAGCCCGCCGCCTCGTTGCGGTTGCGCGGCGGGGCGTGCTTCACGTACTTGTCGAACCAGTTGATCATCTCGTAGAGGACGTGCTCGGTCGTCTCGCGCGCCTGGTAGCCGTGCGCTTCGAGCGGGAGCATGACGAGTCGCACCGTGCCGCCGTTTCCGCGTATCGCCTGATACAAGCGCTCGGACTGGATCGGGAACGTGCCGGTGTTGTCGTCCGCCTCGCCATGCGTCATCAAAAGCGGCGCTTTGATCTTGTCGGCGTACATGAAGGGCGAGACCCTCAAGTACATCTCCGGCGCTTCCCACAGCGTGCGCCGCTCGTTCTGGAAGCCGAAGGGCGTCAAGGTTCGGTTGTACGCGCCGCTGCGCGCTATCCCGGCGCGGAACAGATCGGAGTGCGCGAGCAGGTTCACAGTCATGAACGCGCCGTAGGAGTGCCCGCCGACGCCGACGCGGTCGCGATCCGTCACGCCCATCTCGACCGCCTTGTCAATCGCCGCCTGCGCGCTCATGACGATCTGCTCGACGTAGGTGTCGTTGACCTTCTCGGGCGTGCCGACGACGGGCATCGTCGCGTTGTCTAAGACGGCGTAGCCTTCCAGCACGAAGAACAGCTCCGAGTAGCCGCTGATCGTGGTGAAGCGCTGCGTCGAGCCGGAGACCTGGCTCGCCGTGTCCGCGTCGTTGAACTCAAGCGGGTACGCCCAGACGACCGTGGGGAGGCGCGTGCCCTCTTTGTATCCGGCGGGGAGGTAGAGCGTAAACGAGCAGGTCACGCCGTCCTTGCGCTTGTAGGTGACGAGCTGCTTCTTGATGCCGCGCAGTTGCGGCGAAGGGTCTGGGAAGTTCGTCAGCGGCTTCGACGAGGAGACGACGACCGCCTCGCCCGCCTTCGGCGCGACGATGCCGCCGTTCCGTGCGAGCGTGCGGACGAAGTAGTTCGACGGCTCAATCGGCGTCTCGCGCCGCGTGATGAACTGCGAGGCGTCGTCCTTGAGGAGCGTGACGGGCGTCTCGTAGCTCTGCGCGTCGCTGCGGAAGAGGCGCTCGGCTTTGAGCGTCCTCGTGTTGAAGCGGTCGAGGAACGGGCGGTCGCCCTCGCGCGACGCGCCCAAGCCCGCGAGGTAGATGTCGTCGCCGTTCTGCCAGACGACGCGCTCGCCGTTCCCGAGCACGCGCGTCAGCGGCGCGCCCGGATCGTGGTAGCGATCCTGCTGGTTGCGATTCCACACCAAGCGCGGCGCTTCCGCCGGGCTGTCAACGTTGACGATCCACGTGCGGACTTTTCGCGTGTCGCGATCCACGTCGGAGACGAAGGCGAGGCCGCCGCGCTCGAACCACTGGAGCGCGGCGAAGCGCTGCTCGGTCTTGAAGACCTCCCGCGGCTGCTCGGCGGCGGCGGCGCTGCCCGCGAGCCGCGGGAGCTTCTGCTCCATCAGGCGGTCGCGGAAAGGCACTTTCGCTTTCGGATCGCCCTTGTCTAAAGCCTCGACCCAGACGAGCGTCGCGGCTTCGGTCGGTCGCCAAGAGTAGCGGCGCGGTCCCGCCGGCACGCCGTCAATCGGCACGGTGTCCTCCAACGGCAGGCTCGCGACGGTCTCGACGAGACGACCGCGCGCGTCCCACACCTCGACCTCTTTCGGAAACTCCGCGACCGTGTACAGGTAAGAGAACGGGCGGTGCACGCGCGCGACGAGCAGGTACTGACCGTCGGGCGACGGGCGCGCCGTCTCGAAGATCGCGGGCTGACCGACGCCCGTGACTCTGCCGCTCGCAGAGTCAACATAGGCGAGCTGCGCCGTCGCGTAGTGCTCGAAGAGGTCCTCGTCGTAAGCCGTCTTCAACAGGTCTTCGTAAGTGCGCACCGGACCCGCCCTGCCGGAACTCTCCTGAATGTCGGGACCCGTGGGCACGCTCGGCTGCGGCGCGAGCTTCGGCCGCACCGACGGGACGGTCTCGACGAGGAGCGTGCGAC
>JAIVGV010000220.1 GCA_020201365.1 Acidobacteriota bacterium | reverse complement strand
GTAGCCGTGGCGCTCGAACGCCGCGGCTACCGCATCACGGCGCTCGTCGCGCGCACGCGCGCGCACGCGCGCCGCGCCGCGCGCCTGCTCGCCGCGCGACCGCTCGCGCTCGGCGCCGACGCGCTCGATCAACTCCCCGCGAGCGACCTCCTCATCGTCGCCGTGCCCGACGACGAGATCGCGCCGACCGCCGCGCTCCTCTCCGCGCGCCTGCGCACCGGGGCACGCGCGCGCGTCGGCGTCGCGCTGCACACGAGCGGCGCGCTCGCGTCCGACGTGCTCGCGCCGCTGCGCGCTCGCGGCTTCAGCGCGGGCTCGCTCCACCCGCTCGTCTCTGTCGCGGACGCCGCGTCGGGCGCGGACGCCTTGCGGGGGGCGTTCTTCTGCGTCGAAGGCGAGGCGAGAGCCGCGCGCGCCGCGCGCCGCATCGTGCGCGATCTCGGCGGTCGAAGTTTTTCTGTGGCGGCTGAGGACAGGGCGCTCTACCACGCGGCGGCGGTCTTCGCCGCGGGTCACGCGGTCGCGCTCTTCGACGTGGCGACTCAGCTTCTCGCGCGCTGCGGCGTCCGGGGGAAGCTCGCGCGCCGCGCGCTGCTGCCGCTCGCCGCGAGCGCGCTCAAGAACCTCGCCCGCGCGCCCTCGAACGCGCGCGCCCTGACCGGTCCCTTCGCGCGCCGCGATCTCGAAACCGTGCGGCGCCACATCGCCGCGCTCGACGCCCGGCGGCTCGGCGCGGAACTGCGGCTCTACCTCCTGCTCGGTCTGCGCGCGCTCTCGACGGCGTCGGCGGGCGGCGACCGGGCGGCGGACGCAGCGCGCATCGCCGCGGAGATTCAAAGGGCGCTGGCGAAGCTCGACGAGAACCGCGCCGGGATCGTTGACGAAGACGACGACTAGTCGCGCCCGCCGCCCGCCGCGCGTGCGGCTTGCGCGCCCGCGACCTTTGGCGTTAGAGTTTTCGACACCGCAGCTCTCAACTTAAACCCGCTCGCGGAAGCGACTCTTTCGGCGGAGACGCAGAGGTGGCGAAGAACACTCCGAGCGTCAGCTACAGCTCGACACTGCGCGTCAAGCTCTCGACGAAGCCCGGCACGCTCGGCGAGGTGACGACGGCGCTCGGGCGCGCGGGCGCCGACATCGGCGCGATTGACATCGTCAGCGTCGCCCGCGACGCCATCACGCGCGACATCACGTTCACCGCCGCCTCCGTGGATCACGTCCGCGAGATCACGGAAGCCGTGCGCGACGTGGACGGCGTCGAGGTCGTCAACGTCTCCGACCGCACGTTCCTGCTGCACCTCGGCGGCAAGATCGAGGTCGTCTCCAAAATCCCGCTCAAGACGCGCAACGATCTCTCGATGGCTTACACGCCGGGCGTGGCGCGCGTCTGCGAGGCCATCCACCGCGACCCGGAAAAAGCCTTCACGCTCACGATCAAGCGCAACACGGTCGCCGTCGTCACGGACGGCACGGCGGTGCTCGGCTTGGGCGACATCGGACCCGCCGCGGCGATGCCCGTGATGGAAGGGAAGGCGATGCTCTTCAAAGAGTTCGCGGGCGTGGACGCCTTTCCGGTCTGCCTCTCGACGAAAGACCCGGACGAGATCGTGCGCACCGTCAAGACCATCTCGACGGCGTTTGGCGGCATCAACCTCGAAGACATCTCCGCCCCGCGCTGCTTCGAGATCGAGGAGCGGCTGAAGGAGGAGCTTGACATCCCCGTCTTCCACGACGATCAGCACGGCACGGCGGTCGTCGTCCTCGCCGCGCTCATCAACGCCGTGAAGATCGTCGGCAAGCGGATGGAGGAGTTGAAGGTCGTCGTCAACGGCACGGGCGCGGCGGGCGTCGCGTGCACGAAGATCATCATGGCGGCGGGCGTGAGGAACGTGGTCGGCTGCGATCAGCTGGGCGCGCTGTGGCGCGGGCGCAGGGAGCACATGAACTGGATCAAGGACTGGTACGCGCAGAACACGAACCCCGACAACGTGCGGGGCACGGTGCACGACGCGATGCGCGGCGCGGACGTGTTCTTAGGTCTCTCCGTGCCGGGCGTGATCGGCGTCGAAGACCTGCAGGCGATGAACGAGCGACCGATCGTCTTCGCGATGGCGAACCCGACGCCGGAGATCATGCCCGAAGACGCCGAGCCGTACGTCGCCGTGATGGCGACGGGCAGGTCGGACTACCCGAACCAGATCAACAACGTGCTCTGCTTCCCCGGCATCTTCAAGGGCGCGCTCGCCTGCCGCGCCTCGCGCATCAACGAAGAGATGAAGCTCGCCGCCGCCCACGCCATCGCCTCGCTCATCACCGACCAGGAACTCCACCCCGAATACGTCATCCCTTCCGTCTTCGACAAGCGCGTCGCCGACGCCGTCTCGCGCCACGTCGAAGAAGCCGCCTACCACACCGGCGTCGCCCGGCGCGAGCGCGCGAAGGAAGCGGCGCTGCACGAGTGAGCGAGCCGGATCGTTAATGAGGGAAATTCTCGCGCGAAAGGCGTGCGCCGCTCAGACGATCGCGCGCAAGCCTTGCGCAATCGACGGGACGATCCGGCGTGGAACTTCGATGGCGGCTCTGATGTGGCGCGACTGGGTGAAGTGCCCGGCGACGTAGAGACCGGCGACGTTGGTCTCGAAGGTTTCGGGGTCGTACACGGGGACTTCGCAGAAGCCCG
>JAIVGV010000540.1 GCA_020201365.1 Acidobacteriota bacterium | reverse complement strand
GCGTAGCAGTTATCACAGCCGCGGCTTACCTTGGTGCACCCTGTTACAGGATTCCAAGTCGCATCAGTCCACTCTATCTCGCTATTGTCCGCCATGTTTTCACCGCCTTCTAGTGAGTGAACGAAGACTGTTGGTAAGAGCGCTATTGAGAACTAGCTTTCGGGAGAAGGTACAATTCTTTGTGACGTAATAAATGGTAGCATCATTTTGTCAGTTTGGGTAAACATTATGCGAACGGTAGCCTATCACTTCCAATTATTAAAACCGCCTAGCTCCTTTGTCGCAATCGCGCTGCTGTTATGCGCCACGGTCGCGCCGTCTTCGGCAAGGCTTGTGTCCGCCGCCAAGAGTTCCGGTGTCGTGCGCGGGGGCGCGCTGGTGGTGGTGGGCGGAGACCCGGAGATGCGTGTCGGGGTTGAGCGGTTCGTCGCGCTGGCGGGCGGGGCGGGGGCGAACTTCGTCTATATCCCGACCGCCGCGTCGAGCGTCAGGCTGCCTTCGGGCTTCATCTACGAGCCGCCCGACTCGGACACGCCCGCGGCGAACACGCGCGAGTTCGAACGGGAGCTGGCGAAACTGTTCGGCGTCAAAAGTGTCACGGTGCTCCACACGCGCAGCCGCAAGACCGCCGACTCGGAGAGCTTCGTCGAGCCGCTGAAACGAGATCGAGGCGGTGCTCGCGCGCGGCGGTGTCGTCGGCGGCACGTCGGCGGGCGCGATCATACAGGGCTCTTTCATCGTGCGCGGCAGACCCGACAAGCCCCTGCTCGTGGCGAAGGGGCGCACGCGCGGCTTCGGCTTCCTCAAAGGCGTTGTCGTCGATCCGCACCTGACGGAGCAGAAGCGCGAGAACGAACTCGTGAACGTGTTGGACGCGCACCCGGAACTTTTAGGGATCGGGATGGACGAGCAGGCGGCGATTGTCGTGCGCGGCGACGAGTTCGAGGTCGAAGGCACGGGGCGCGTCGCCATCTACGACAACCGGAAGCACGGCGGCAACTGGTACTACTGGCTCTCGCCCGGCGACCGCTTAGACCTGAGCACGCGCACGGCGCAGCGCGCGCCCAAGAGCAAATGACGCGGAAGCGGGGCGGCGGTTCAGTTCGGGCTTGAGAGACTTAGAGAATGAGATTCACCGCGGAGGCGCGGAGATCGCGCGGAGGCTGCGCGTAGAAAACCGCCCCCTCTGCGTAAACTCCGCGCGCCCTCAGCGCCTCCGCGGTGAACGCCCCCCGCCTCCAACTCAAGTTCGGACTGAACAACTACCGGAGGCGCCGGTTCGCCTCGCACGCTTCTCCCCCGCGCGTTTGAGCCTTCGGCAGTTTCATCCGACCACCTGAACCGCTCGTTCTCCTGCCTCTTCCAGCCGTCCCACTTCTGAAAACTCGCTTTACGAAAACGCGAAGCCGGAAGGGGCGACGCCCCGGCGCAGCCCCGTAAATCTGCGACTTTTTCCGGCTTTCCGCCGTCTCCGAAGGTGGCACGCGGATTCCAAAGGGACGTGCGCCCACCTTCCTGAATTGCGCGCGCTAGTTTTCTGCGCGCGCGCCATAAATAGTGAAAGCGAGGCGGGGCGCGGGAGCCTTCCGCCGCCGGGTAAGAAGATGATCCAGCTTCGTAACGTCGAAAAGTTTTTCGAGCAGGGCGTGAGCAAGACGTTCGTGCTCCGTCAAATCAACCTCGACATCAAAGAGGGCGAGTTCGTCTCGATCATGGGTCCGTCGGGCGCGGGCAAGTCCACTCTGCTCGGCATCCTCGGCATGTTCGACTCCGCCTGGACGGGCGAGTACTACTTCTGGGGCGAGCCCGTCCACAAGCTCGACCGCAAGAAACGGATCGAGCTGAACAAGAACTACATCGGCTTCGTCTTCCAGAGCTACCACCTGCTCGACCACCTCACCGTCTACGAGAACCTCGACATCCCGCTTTCTTACAAAGACATCAAGCGGCAGGAGCGGCAGAGCATGGTCGGCGACGTGCTCGACCGCTTCCAGATCGTCGGGAAGAAAGACCTCTACCCGAACCAGCTTTCGGGCGGTCAGCAGCAACTCGTCGCCGTCGCGCGCGCCGTCATCGCGAACCCGAAGCTCATCCTCGCCGACGAGCCGACGGGGAATCTGCACTCGGCGCAGGGGCGCGAGATCATGGAGCTGTTCAAGCGTCTGAACGAGGAGGGCGTGACGATCATTCAGGTGACGCACTCGGAGACGAACGCCGCTTACGGCGACCGGATCATACAGCTCGTTGACGGCTGGGTGTCGGGCGACACGGCGCGGAAGGAAGCCGCGGGCGCGAACCGCTGACGGCGGATCGTCTCCTCGTCGTCGAGCGAGCGTCGTCGGATCGAAAAAAGTTTTCAGCCGGGCGGGATCGGAAAAGTCTTCACCGGGATCGGGACAGGTTGTAATGGACATTCCTCGTAACAAAGTTCGTGAGATGCCGCGCTCGGAGCGCCCCCCGACGGCGGGCGACGGCGCTCCGTCGCAGGGCGTCGCTCCGTCGCAAGGCAGCGAAAAGCGATTCGACGACGCGCCCGCGATGGACGTCCCGCGCGGGAAGAAAGCCAGGACGAAGAAGCGCGTGCGCAAGATCGTCTATGCCGTCGTCGGCGTCGCCGCGCTCGCGGCGATCACGGTGGGGCTGACGAAGATCAAGCCCGCCGCGCCGTCGGTCGAGGCGGGCACGCTCTACAAGGGCACGGTCGCGCGCGGCGAGATGCTCCGGCAGGTGCGCGGCGCGGGCACGCTCGTGCCCGAGAACGTGCGCATCATCGCGGCGGCGCAGCAGGGGCTCGTCGAGCGCGTGCTCGTGCAGCCCGGCGCGGAGGTCTCGGCGGGCACGGTGCTCGTCGAACTCTCGAACCCCGAGCTGCAGCAGTCGTCCGTTGACACCGAGTACCAACTGCGCGCGGCGGAAGCCGAGTACAACAACATCAAGGCGAAGCTGGAGAGCGACCGCCTGAGCCAGCAGGCTGTGACGGCGAACGTCCACGCCGAGTACGAGCAGGCGAAGCTGCAAGCCGACACCGACGCGCAGCTCGCCAAGGAGGGGCTCGTCCCGGCGCTCAACCTGAAACTGTCGAAGTCGCGCGCCGACGAGTTAGCCAACCGCTACGCCATCGAGCAGAAGCGTCTGGAGGGCACGAAGAACACGGCGCAGGCGCAGCTCGCCTCGCAGACCGCGCGCATCTCGCAGCTCAAGGCGCTCCTCGATCTCAAGCACCAGCAGCTCGGCACGCTGAAAGTAGTCGCGGGCACGAACGGCGTCGTGCGCGACACGGAGGTGAAGGAAGGGCAGCAGGTCACGCCGGGCACGGAGCTCGCCCACGTCGTCGAGCCCGAA
>JAIVGV010000043.1 GCA_020201365.1 Acidobacteriota bacterium | reverse complement strand
GATCACGGCGGCGCTCACCGCGATCTACATGACGCGCCTGATGGTCATGACCTTCTGGGGCTCCGAGCGCTTCCGCGAGGCTCACACGGACGAGCACGCCGGCGCGCACGCACACGCGAGCGACGACGAAGCGCCAGAATCGAACAAGACCGATTTTCTCGAAGAGGACGCAGAGCACGAAGAGCATCACGCGCCGGTCGAGCCGCACGAGTCGCCGTGGACGATGACCGTCCCGCTCGTCGTGCTCGCGCTGCTCTCGGCGGTCGGCGGGCTCGTCGGCGTCCCTTACGCCTTGAGCGGCGGCGCGCTCCCGAACTACTTCGAGCGCGCGCTCGAACCCGCCGTCGCCGCCGCGCCGAAGCGCGGCGCGGCGGCGCAGGAGTCGAACGCCGACGCGCGCGGCGCGGGCGAGTCTGTGCGCGCGCCAGCCGCGCACGGCGACGAGGGGGCTGTCCCGCAGTCGGTCGGCGAGGGCGAGCAGCAGGGAGCGACGGCCGCCGAACACGCGCCCGACGCGGGCGGGGTTGCGAAGGAGCGGCTGTTCACGGGCATCTCGGTCGTCGTCGGTCTCGTCGGCATCGGCATCGGCTGGGCGTACTTCCGTCGGCGACCGCTCGCGCGGATGCCGCGCCTGTTGGAGAACAAGTATTACGTTGACGAGCTGTACTACGCGGCGATCATCAACCCCGTCAAGAACGGCTCGCGCGAAGGGCTCTGGAAGGTCTTTGACGTGAGCGTGATTGACTGGCTCGTGAACGCCGTGGCGCGCGGCACGCGCGAGCTGGGCGACGTCTCGCGCAGACTCCAGCGCGGCTTCGTGCGCGGCTACGCGGCGGTCATCCTCTTCGGCGCGCTCGCCGTCATCGGCTACTTCGTCTTCATCTTCGGGCGCGCGCTCAGATAACGCTTATGCAGCATTACCTGCTCACGATCCTCGTCCTGCTGCCAGTCGTCGGCGCGCTCGCCGTCGGCTTGTACGGGCTCGCGCCCGCACGCCGCGACGCCAGCTACCGCTGGATCGCTTTCCTCGTCTCGACCGCGACGTTCCTCTTCTCGCTCCTGCTGCTGCGCGGCGACGGCGCGGCGGGGCAGTTCCACTTCGCACAGGACGTGAACTGGATCGGCGCCATCGGCGCGCGCTACCACGTCGGCGTGGACGGCATCAGCCTCTGGCTCGTGCTGCTCACCACCCTGCTCGTCCCCGTCTCGATCCTGTCGAGCTGGCGCGCGGTCGAGAAGCGCACGCTCGCCTTCTACGCCTCGCTGCTCGTGCTCGAAGGCGCGATGATCGGCGTCTTCGTCTCGCTCGATCTGCTCCTCTTCTACCTGTTCTTCGAGGCGTCGCTCGTGCCGATGTTCCTCCTGATCGGCGTGTGGGGCGGCGAGCGCAGAATCTACGCGGCGGTCAAGTTCTTCATCTACACGGCGGTCGGGTCACTTTTGATGCTCGTCGGCATCATCGCGCTCTACTTCATCTACGCCGCGCAGGCGGGCGGCGGCTCCGGCACGTTCGACTACGTGCAACTCGTCGAGGCGATGCGGAGCGGCGCGCTGAGACTGTCGCCGAGCCCCGCGCAGTACTGGCTCTTCGTCGCCTTCGGTCTCGCCTTCGCGATCAAAGTGCCGCTCTTCCCCTTCCACACGTGGCTCCCGGACGCGCACACGGAGGCGCCGACCGCCGGATCAGTCATCCTCGCGGGCGTGCTGCTGAAAATGGGCACCTACGGCTTCATGCGCTTCAACTTCGCGCTCTTCCCCGACGCGGCGCGTGCGTTTGCGCCCTACATCGTCGTGCTCGCCGTCATCGGCATCATCTACGGCGCGCTCGTCGCGATGGTGCAGCCGGACGTGAAGCGCTTGGTCGCCTACTCGTCGGTGAGTCACATGGGCTTCGTCATGCTCGGACTCTTTTCCTTCACCGAGCAGGGGATGCAGGGCGCGCTCTACCAGATGCTCAACCACGGCGTCTCGACCGGCGCGCTGTTCCTGATCGTCGGCATGATCTACGAGCGGAGACACACGCGCATGATCGCCGACTTCGGCGGGCTCTCGAAGCCGATGCCGTGGTTCGCGACGGTTTTCGTCATCGCGTCGCTCTCGTCAATCGGTCTGCCGCTCTTGAACGGCTTCGTCGGCGAGTTCCTGATCATGCTCGGCACCTGGACTTCGCCGTTCCAGTTCGCGCGCTGGATGAACCCGCGCGTCGTGACGATGTTCGCGGCGACGGGCGTCATCTGGGCGGCGGTCTATATGCTCTGGATGTTGCAGCGGGTGCTGTTCGGGCGGCTGCGCTCGAAGGCGAACGCCCAGCTTTCGGATTTGAGCTGGCGCGAGCTCGGTCTGCTGCTGCCGCTCTTGGCGCTGATGCTCTACATGGGCGTCTATCCGCGACCGTTCCTCTCGCGCTCTCGCGAGAGCGTGCTTTCGGTGCGCGCGCGCGTGCTGCCGGAGACGCGCGGCGACTTCGCGGAGGAGATCAAGAAGTGAGGCGAGGCGCGGCCCGGCGGCGGCGACGCCCCTCCGCTTGAGTTGAATGATGAACTTCGTGCTCGCACTGCAAACGCTCGCCGCGCCGACGCCGGACGTGAATCTGACGCTCGTCGCGCCGGAGACCATCGTCTCTTTGGCGGGCGTCGTCGTCATGCTCGTTGACGCCTTCACGCGGCGCGCCAACCGCCCGTGGCTGACGGGCACGGTCTCGCTCGCGGGGCTCGCGGCTGCCGCCGCGTTCTGCCTGTGGGCGTGGGGCAGCACAGCCGCCGGGCAACAGTTCGCCTTCCACGACATGATCGTGCTCGACCGGATGCGGCTCTCCTTTACGCTCGTCTTCGTCGTCGTCGCCGCGCTCACCGTCTTCGTCTCGATGATCTGGGTCGAGTGGGAGCGCCTGCCCGCGGGCGAGTTCCACGCGCTGCTGCTGTTCGCCACCGCCGGGATGATGCTCATGGCGTCGGGCGACGATCTCGTCATCATCTTCCTCGGCATCGAGCTGCTTTCCATCGCGACCTACGTGATGGCGGGCTTTCGGCGGACTGATTTGCGCTCGAACGAGTCCTCGATGAAATACTTCATCCTCGGCTCGTTCTCCTCAGCCTTCCTGCTCTACGGCATCGCGCTCACCTACGGCGGCACGGTGACTGAAGCGGGCGGCGCGGGCACGACGAACATCTCCGAGATCGCCGTGCGCGTGGGCGACGCGGCGCGCCTTCCCTACCTGCCGCTCCTCTACGCGGGCGCGGCGATGATGCTCGTCGGCTTCGGCTTCAAGATCGCGACCGCGCCGTTCCACGTCTGGACGCCCGACGTTTACGAGGGCGCGCCGACGCCCGTCACGGCGTTCATGGCGGCGGGGCCGAAAGCCGCCGGGTTCGCGGGCTTCATGCGCGTCTTCCTCTTCGCGTTCCCCTACATCGCGGTCGCGGGCGTCTCCGCGCAGCTCCACGCCGCCTGGGTCAACGCGCTGCTCGCGCTCGCGATCCTGACGATGACGGTCGGCAACCTCGCCGCGCTCGTGCAGACGAACGTCAAGCGGCTGCTCGCCTACTCGTCCATCGCGCACGCCGGCTACGCGCTCGTCGGCTTCATCGCGGCGGGCGCGACGCCGGACTCGGCGGAGCGCGCCGACGCCGTCGCCGCGGTCGTCTTCTACCTGCTCGCCTACGCCGTGATGAACCTCGGCGCGTTCGCCGTCGTCACCGTCATCGCGCGCAGCGGCGACCGGCGCACGGAGATCGAAGACTACGCGGGGATCGGCTTCCGCGCGCCGGCGCTCTCGCTCGCGCTCTCGTTGTTTTTGCTGAGCCTGCTCGGCGTGCCGCTCACCGCGGGCTTCATCGGCAAGGTGCTCGTCTTCCGCGCGGCGCTCGCGCAAGGCTCACAGGGCAGCCGCTACGTCTGGCTCGTCGTCGTCGGCGTGGTGAATACGGCGATCTCGGCTTACTACTACCTGCGGCTCGTCGTCGCGATGTTCTTCCGCGAGCGCACGACGCAGTGGGCTGCGCCGCGCGTGCCCGCGTCGGTCGCCGTCGCGCTCGTCCTCACCATTCTCGGCACGCTCTACCTCGGCATCTTCCCCGGTCGCGTCATAGACTCGCTGCGCGCGCCGCGCGCCGTCGTCAGCCGACTCAACAAGTGAGGGATGGCGGATGAAGGACGAAAGCGTGGTCGCTCAAGCCGGGCGACCACGCTTTCATCCTTCCTACTTCCTACTCGCCTCCTCAGCCGTTGTCCTTCGGGATCGTCAACTGCTGACCGACCTGAATCTTGTCCGGGTCTCTCAGCTTGTCGCGGTTGGCGTAGAAGATGCGCATGTACTCGTTGGCGTCGCCGTAGTATTGCTTGCTGATCTTCGAGAGCGTGTCGCCGGACTTGACCGTGTAGGTCTCGCCCGCCTGCGACGCGCCGCCGCCCGCCGCGGCGCCCATCGCGCGGCTCTGGTCAACCGTGAAGTCGGCGGTGAGATCGTTCTGGTAGTTCGGGTCAACGAGCTTGATCTGATCGAAGACCTTGTTCTTCGCGTCCTCCGAGGGCGCGGTGCCGCGTAGGAAGAGCTTGCCGTCCTCCACGTGCAGGTTCTGCAGCTGCACCTGCTGCTGCTCGACCTCGTTTAAGACCGACTGGTACTTCTGCTTGAGCTGCTCGAAGCGCTGTTGCGCGTCGGGCTGTTGCTGCGCTTCGGACGCGCCGCGCCCGAACATCTTGTCGAAGAGTCCCATCCCATTTCCTCCTTCTGCCCTCGCTTGTCGAGGTTTGTGTCCCAACCCGCGGGAGAGTTTTCCAAAGTTTTGCTAAGGCAAACTCGATGCCGCCGAGACTCCTCGCGCACGCGGCGACGAATGTCCGGCAAATCCGCCGCCGCTTTCCGGCGCGCGTGCCTCTCGCTATTACGCCTTGTTTGCAGTTGAGCCAACGCAGGTATCGCTACCGTACAGGGCTCTCGCCGAAACCCTCGCGCGGGGATTCCTGATTTACGATTCGCGACTTTTGGTGTATGAATCGGTCTGTGACGGCGACGGCGGGCGCGGCTGCGAACGAATCCGCGCGCGAGATCTTCGGCGAGAGGCTGAGGCGCGCGCGCAGGAATCCGTCGCTCGCGTCACTCGCGGCGCGCGTGCGCGAGATGCTCGGCGACGAGTGGCTGCCGCGCCTCTACCGCGAGCGCGTCCGCCAGCTCCGCACGCGCGCTTACCAACTGCCCGCCCCCTCCGACGGGTCGCAGGTGCGCGTGCAGCACACGCTGCTCGGCGTCGAGCTGCAGGTCGGTCGCCGCCGCCTGTCCTGCCCGGACCTCGCCACCGCCCGCTACCTCTCGGTCTTCGCGCGCGCGGGCTGCGCGGAAGTCGCCGTGCCCTACGACATCACGAAAATCTCGCGGCTCGCCGACGATCTCGAATCCGCCTGGCAGCGCACGATGCTGCTCGCCGAGCACCTCACGGAGGGGCGCGCCAAACCTTTTCGCACGCGCCTGCGTCGCGCGCTCGCCTCCGAAATGCGTGCGGAAATCGAGGAGGTCGGCGCCGGTCGCGCCGTGCCGCAGTTTAACCAGAACACGAAGCAGGGGCTTTTCCGGGAGCCGAAGGAGAGGGCGCGGCGCGCGTGATTATTCGCGCGCCGTCGTTTACAATTGCACTGATCATGCAGGAGCTGACAGAACACTCGCCGAACGAAAACGCGGAGCCGCTGCCCTTCCCCTTCAACCAGCGCCCGTACTGCAAGTACGAGCCCGTCGAGAAGCGGATCGAGGCGATCCGCGTCCTCGTCGTTGACGACCTGCTGCGCGACGAGCGCGACGTCTCCGAGGTCGCGCTGCGCGAGTGGGGGCGGCGAGCCGAATCGAACCTGAAGCGCGAGCGGGAGATCGCCGGGCTCGCCATCGCCAACATCACCAACAACGTCGCGCGCCTCGTGCGCCAGCCCGAGACGCGCGTCGCGCACTTCTCCGAGGTCGCCGAAGCCGCCGCCGAGTTTCGCCCGGACGCCGTCGTCCTGAGCGGCACGCTGCGCGACTTCGACTACTACAAGCCCGAACTGCTCGACGGGTTCGGCGCGTTCGTCCGCGCGACGCGGATTCCGGTGCTCGGCATCTGCGGCGGGCATCAGTTGGTCGGCTTGAGCTTCGGAGCGCGCGTCATCACGCTCGACAAGCGCGAGCAGCACGAGAACCGGCAGGCGCGCCCGTTCGAGTACCAGTACCGCTTCGTCCGCATCGTCGCGCCGGACGATCCCGTCTTCGCGGGCGTCGAGAGCCGCGAGACGGGCGTCTGGCAGGACTACACGACGGAGGCTTGCATCCTGCGCGTGTGGCAGAACCACGGCTTGCAGCTCGACCGCGTGCCCGAAGGCTTCCGGCTGCTCGCCACCGCCTACTTCTGCCGCAACCAGATGATGGTCAAGCGCGACGCGGGGCAGCTCATCTACACCGTCCAGTTCCACCTCGAAAAATCGTTCGAGGACTGGGACCGGCGCAGGGCGACGCGCTGGGAGCACCCGAACGAGTCGCGCGACGGGCGCATCATCTTCGAGAACTTTTTGAACCTCGCCCTCGAACACTCGCGCCGGGGCTGACGCGACGCGACGCGAGCGGAGAGACGGCGAAGCCCGCGGCTCGAACGTCGCGGGCTTTCGTTCGTGAACAGAACTGTTCGCGTTCGCGCGCTTCCGCTCAGTCGTGCGGCACGTTCTCGACCGTGCGCTCGATGAGGCGATCCACGACCGCCTTCAAGTCGCCCGTCTCCTCGAACACCTTCAACTGCTCGTCGGCGGAAGTCCCGCGCTCCAAGATCGTGTGGACGTGCTCGATCTCCTTGCGCGAGCCGAGGTCGTCAACCACGCCGTCAACGAATTCGAGCAGCTCGCGGATGAGATCGCGCGTGGGGACTTCCGTCTGCTTGCCGAAGTCGATCATCTTGCCGTCGAGCCCGTAGCGCACGGCGCGCCACTTGTTCTCCTGGATCAGCATCCGGCGGTACAGGCGGAAGCCGAGGTTCTTGTCGATCAGCCGGTCGAGCTTGCAGACGATCGCCTGGAAGAGCGCGGCGATGGCGACCGTGTCGTCCACGCGCGTCGGGATGTCGCAGACGCGGAACTCGAGCGTCGGGAAGTACGGGTGCGGGCGCACGTCCCACCAGATTTTCTTCGGGTTGCTGATTGACTTCGTGTCGAGCAGCATTTTGACGTACTGCTCGAACGACGTGTAAGAGGCGAAGTGATCGGGTATGTCCGTGCGCGGGAATTTTTTGAAGACCTCGGAGCGGTAAGACTTCAAGCCGCTGTTGACACCGAGCCAGAAGGGCGACGAGGTGGAGAGGGCGAGCACGTGCGGGAGGAAGTAGCGCGCCGCGTTCATGATGTGAATCTGCCGCTCGCGATCCTCGACGCCGACGTGGACGTGCAGCCCGAAGATCAGGAGCGAGCGCGCGACCATCTGCAACTCCTCGACGAGCAGCATGTAGTGCGGGTCGTCGAAAATCTGCTGATCAGTCCACTTCGAGATCGGGTGCGTGGAGGCGGCGATGATGGCGAGCCCCTTCTTACGCGCGAGCTGCGAGACGATTGAGCGCAGCCGCGTGATGTCGGCGCGCGCCTCCGAGATGTCGCGGCAGATGCCCGTGCCGACCTCGACCTGCGCCTGCATCATCTCGGGCTTGACCTGCTCGCCGAGGAGCATCTTGCCCTCTTCGAGCATCTCCGAGACGTGCGACTTCAGCTCGCGCGTCTGCGGATCGACGATCTGGAACTCCTCCTCGATGCCAAGGGTGTACTTGTCAGCCATGCCGCGCCCCTCCCCGCCGCACAATCACCTCGCGCCGTCAATCATAACCCAGCACCGCGGCGATCTCCTCCCAGCGCGGCGCGCGCCCGCGCCAACGCTCGCGCCACAAGTGCCGAAGCGCGCTCAAGGGGTCGCCGACGGGGCTGTGGAGATCGAAGTGCGCCGCCCACTCGTCCGCGCCGCGCGCCGCGCGCAGGAAGTGGAGCGACGCGCGGCGCTGTCCCATCTCGAAGAAGCCCTCCGCCGTGTCGCCGTGCGCGGCGAAGCGCGACGTGAAGCGGCGGCTCGCGCGCAGCCGGCGCGACAGCCTCGGGTCGGCGGCGAAGGCGATGCCGACGCCGCCCTCGCCGTAAACGTTCGTCACGCGCCGCACCGAGTCCCACAGGTCCAACTCGCGCAGACGCCGCGCGAAGACGAGCAGCGCGCGGCGCTTGTCTTCCGCGAGCGCGCCGAAGGCTTGCGCGTCGTCGGGAGCGCCGTAGAGACCCGCGAGTCTGCCTTCGAGCGCGGAGCGGAGATACGCAGGCAGCTCGTCCCACGTCGAAGCGTGCGCGCCGCGCCCGCCAGCCTCCGCCGCGCGCTTGTCAGCGTCGCGCGCGCGCCCTCGGGCGTCTCTCGCGTCGGTCGTCAATTCACGGCGAGGGCGCGCTCGATGGTGGCGCGGTCGCGCTCCGCGAGACCGTGGAAGCGCACGCCGACGCCGCGACCGGGGTTGCTGTAAACGACCTCGGCGTTGACGACCACGTCGCCTTCGGGGAACGGCAGCCGCAGCGTGAGCAGACCGCCTTCGGGCAGCTCCTTCTGCGTGTTCATGTAGAGCCCGCCGGGGCTGATGTCCTTCGTGCTGGCGATGCCGGTGGCGTCGGCGCCGTCGAAGAACACGTCAACGATGAGGCGCGAGCGGTCGAAGTGTCGCCGCTCCTCCGACGGCGCGTCGTCGTCGTGCGCGTCTAAGTCTGTGCTCATGTGGGGGCTCTCCGCGTTATTCAAGACTTCTCTTCGATGATGAAGGTCGGCACCATGCCGCCGCCCGACGTGACGTTCGCCAGCTCGGACGAAGACAGGCGCGTGAACGCCGAGCCGACCTTGCCGAAGAAGAGCAGCGGATCGAGATCGACCAACTGCTCTTCGAAGACGACCGAGCCGTCAGCCTTCAGCGTCGGGAACATTTCGCGCGCGGTGCTGACGCGCTCCTGCACAAGATAGTCGCCGTCGGCGAGCGCCTCTTGCAGCGCGCCCTCCCACGCCGCCTCGTCCGAATTCCAGCCGATGTGGATGCCGTGCCCGCCGTAGTCGTCGTTCGGCTTGAGGACGAGCCGGTGGCGCCCGCGGCGCGCGAAGTCGAGCAGTCCGATCTCCTCGCCGTCGTGCTCCGTGCGCTCGTCGCGCACCTTGCGCGTCCACGGCACGTGGCTGCGGACGCACGCGCGCTCCTCGTCCGTGAAGAGCCGCGCGTGGCGCTCGTCGGTGAGCACGGCGAAGAGCGCCTTCTTGTGAATGATCTTCGAGCGGAAGTTGTTGACGAGGCACGCGGCGCGCGCGCGATAGGCTTCGAGCAGCGCCGGGTACTCTTTGACGAGCGGCAGGTACTCGTTGACGAGCAGCCGCTTGTAAACGATGTCTATCTCGAAGTCGCCCGCGCGAAGTCTGCCGTCGTAAAATTCAAGCTCCTCCGGCGCGGCGATGATCGAAGGGTAGCCCCGGCTCGCGAAGAACTCGCGGAACAGCTCGAACTCCTCCTGCGTCGGCAAGCCCTTCAGGTCAACAATGGCGATGCGTGGCTTGCGTTCTGGTTCGCGCCCGAGAAACTCTGCGTACGCGCGCAGCAGCACGTCGAGCATGAGATCGGAGCCGGGGAGCGTGCGCAGGTTGTAACGCTCGGCGAAGCGGCGCATGACGGGCAGCGCCGAGAAGATTTCGTAAGCCGCGTCGGCGTAGGCGATCCCGGCGGGGCTCTCGCCGTTCAGCTCGACGAAGCTGTAAGCCTCGCCCGTCAAGAACGAGTCGAGCCGCGCGGTCGGGGAGACGGCGCGGTAGCCCGGATCAATCGCCACCAGCTCGCGCTCGATCTCCGTGAGCCC
>JAIVGV010000539.1 GCA_020201365.1 Acidobacteriota bacterium | reverse complement strand
CCTTCGAGGAGCCGGTAGTAGATTTCGTTGACGTGCCGCGGTCCGCCGGACCCGCGCAGAAGGAGCGCGGTGCACTGCGGGATCGAGCGGTCGTAGCAGCGGTCGTCCTTCGGCTCGGTGTCGGGGCGGACGGGCGGGATGACGTGGCGCGGCTGGGGCGGCGCGTAGGTGCGCACGGGCGTGACGCTCGCGGCGTTCGGCGGCGGCGGGGCGGCGCTCGCGTTAAAAGCCTCGTCGTGGCGCAGCGCGATCTCGATCTCGGCGTCGGAGGGCGCGGCGGCGGGTGTGGCGCGCGAGAGCACGGACGAGAGGATGCGGTACATCGCCGCCTGCGTCTGGCTGGCGATGGTGTCCATCTCGCCGATCTCCGTGCGGAGCTTGTCGGCTTCGAGTTCGAGATCGGTGAGTCGCGCGGCGAGACGGTTGCGCGTCATGCGCGTCTGCCGCAGGCTCTGTTCGAGCGTGGCGAGAAGGTTGTCGTCAGCCATAACTCAGGAGTCAGAATTCAGAAAGCAGGGGTCAGAATAAACAAGGCAAGGAAGTCTCCTTCCTCGTTCTGACTTCCGTATTCTGAATTCTGTATTCACTCATCTCTTACCTGTCTCTTTCGAGGATGAACGCCGGGAGCGCGGCGAGCGCGTCGCGGTAGTCGGACGGCGGCAACGCGTCGAGCGCGGCGCGCGCCGACTCGGCGAACTCGTAGGCGCGTGAGCGCGCCGCTTCGAGCGCGCCGGTCTGCGAGGCGGCGGCGACGAGGCGCGCGCGCGGCACGGTCGTGTAGCCGCCCTCGCGCATGACGGATTGGACATCGGCGCGGCGGCTCGCGTCGCGCTCTAACAGGTAGATGAGCGGCAGCGTCAGCTTGCCTTCGAGCAGGTCAACGCCCGCGGCTTTGCCGAGCGCGTCCTCGTCCGCCGTGAAGTCGAGCAGGTCGTCAACGAGCTGGAACGCCGCGCCGAGGTTGAGACCGTAAGAGGCGAGCGCGCGCCGCTCTTCGTCGCGCGCGTCGCCCAAGAGCGCGCCGATCTCGCAGCAGGCGCTAAACAAGTACGCGGTCTTGCGCAGCAGTATGTCGAGGTAGGTCTCCTCCGTCAGATCGCAGCGACCGAGCGTCGTCAGCTGCAGCAGCTCGCCCTCGGTCATCTTGCGCGTGACGGCGGTCAGGATGTCGAGGACGGGCAGTGAGCGCTCGCGCAGGCTCGTCTCGAACGCGGACATGTAGAGCCAGTCGCCCATGAGCACGGCGGCCTGGTTGCCGAAGCGCGAGTTGATCGAGGGACGGTTCCGCCGCGTCTCGGCGTTGTCGATGATGTCGTCGTGGACGAGCGTCGCCGTGTGCAGGAACTCCATCACCGTCGCCATGCGGACGACGTTCTCGCGCGCGGGGTCTGAGCCGACCGCCGCGTTGGCCAAGAGCGTCAGCGCCGGGCGCACGCGCTTGCCGCCCGAAGCGCGCAGGTACTCGCCGATGTAGGCGATGACCTGGATGTTCGAGCGCGCCTGCCGCTCGAACTCCAACTCGACGAGGGCGAGCTCTTCGGCGACGAGTTGGAAGACGCGCGACGCAGTGACCTGCGGCTCCTCGACGGCGGCGAGATGACCTGATGTGCTCATACGGGAACGGTCGAAGCGCGCGGCGAAAGGGCGTCGCATCAGTCGGGGGCGACGCGCCTGCGGCGCGCGTTCTTTATAACATTAACCGACAGGCAGGCAAAGCGTTTGCTTCACTTTGCGTTGCAGAGTGAAGCGCCAGTCGCCGCGGCGAGAAGAAGCGGCTTGCGCGCGGGCAGCGCGCCTAAGCTTCGCGCGGCAGGATGACGTCGAAGAGCCTGGCGAAATTGGTCGAGGTTATTTCCCCCAGCTCTTCCAGGCTGACGCCGCGCAAGGTCGCGAGCAGCCGCGCCGTCTCGACGACGAAGGCGGGCTCGTTGCGCCGCCCGCGCAAGGGGACTGGCGCGAGGTACGGGCAGTCGGTCTCGACGAGCAGACGGTCGAGCGGGATCGTGCGCGCGAGTTCGCGCAGCGGCTCCGCGTTTTTGAAGGTGACGTTGCCCGCGAAAGAGACGTAGAAGCCGAGCGCGAGCGCCCGCTTGAGCATCCGCGCGCCGCCCCCGAAGCAGTGGAGCACGCCCGCGCGCGCCGAGCCTTGCCACTCGGCTTCGAGGGTGGCCGCCGTCTCCTCGTCAGCCTCGCGCGAGTGGATGATGACGGGGAGGCTCATCTCGCGCGCCATCCGGAGTTGCTCGCGGAAGACTTCGCGCTGCACTTCGCGCGGGGAATGATCGTAGTGGTAGTCGAGACCGATCTCGCCGAGCGCGACGACGCGCGGGCTGCTCAGAAGCGCGCGCCGCAGACGCCCCGCCGCCGCGTCGTCGAACAGCTTCGCGTCGTGCGGGTGGACGCCGACCGCCGCGTAAACGTCGTCGTACCTTTCCGCCGCCTCGACCGCGCGCTCCAACTCGCCCGCGTGCGGATCGCCCGTGCCGACGTTGAGGATCGTCGCGACGCCGGCCGCGCGCGCCCGCGCCACCACCTCGTCGCGATCCGCGTCGAACCGCTCGCCGTCAACGTGCGCGTGGGAGTCAACGAACATGATGAAGGGGATAGGGGATGGGGGTTAGGGGTTGGGGATTAAGGCTGCAGAAGGTTTCTCTTCCCTAACCCCCATCCCCGACCCCTAACC
>JAIVGV010000219.1 GCA_020201365.1 Acidobacteriota bacterium | reverse complement strand
GTGCTGGCTAAGCTCCCGACCGCGTTTAGCAAGGACGGGTACGTTACGGCGGGCAACGCTTCGGGCATCGTTGACGGCGCGGCGGCGCTCGTCGTCGCGGGCGGGGAGTTCGTCAAAGAGAGGAATGTTCAGCCGCTCGGTCGGATCGTCTCGTGGGCTTACGCGGGCGTCGACCCGGAAGTGATGGGCATCGGTCCCGTACCCGCCACGCGCAAGGCGCTGGAGAAGGCTGGGCTGAAGCTCGGAGAGATCGATCTCGTCGAAGTGAACGAGGCGTTCGCGGGTCAGTACCTCGCGGTCGAGAAGGAGCTCGGGCTCGACCGCGCGAAGACGAACGTCAACGGCGGAGCCATCGCGCTCGGTCACCCGCTCGGCGCTTCGGGCACGCGCCTCGTGCTCACCAGCTTGCTTGAGCTGCGGCGGCGCGGCGGTCGTTACGCGCTCTCCACCGCCTGCATCGGCGGCGGTCAGGGCATCGCGATCATCGTCGAGAATCTACGATGAAGGAGGAACGATGAACGATGAACTGTAAGACGGCGGCTCTCACTTCATCGTTCATCGTTCCTCCTTCATCGTTTTCGCCGTCCTGAATCTTTCGCGCGGCGCGCTTCGTAAGAGTGTGTGAGTTTCGCGCGCGGCGCGGGGCGGCGCGGAGTTTCCGCTTGCCAGCACCGATCTTTTGTAGTATTTAACTGCGCCGACACGGCGCGTTCACACTCGCGCAACGGCTGCGGGTTATGGTATAAATTCACTTTACCCGCAGGCTGTTCACCAACGCCGCACGGTAAGCCATCAAGCTCCTCGGGACGACAAGGCGGTTTCGCAGGAGACTCCAAGCCAAGCAGGACAACCTAGAAATTCGAAAAGGAAGAACCATGCCAAGATCAATCCTCCACCGGTCAGCCTCCGCGCTGATGCTGTTCGCCCTCTGCCTCGCGCTCGGCGCGGTGCGCGCGGGCGCGCAGTCAACGACACAGGGCGCCATCGGCGGCGCCGTCAAAGACCCGAAGGGGGCGGTCGTGCAGGGCGCGAACGTCACCGTCAAGAACGAAGAGACGAACAAGGAGGCGACCGCGACGACCGACGACGAGGGTCGCTTCCGCGTCGTCCAGCTCGATCCCGGAAACTACACTGTGACGGTTGCGGCGTCCGGCTTCGGCAACTACACGCAGTCGAAGGTCGTCGTCGAGGTCGGGCGCGTCACGTCGCTCGACATCCCGCTCAGCGTCGGCGGGGCGACCGAGTCGGTCACGGTGACGAGCGAGGCGCCCGTCATCAACACGACGCAGCAGGACTTCTCGACCAACGTCAACCAGACCTCGATCAACGAGCTGCCGATCAACGGTCGCCGCTGGTCGAACTTCGCGCTGCTCACGCCGGGCGCGAACCCCGACGGCTCGTTCGGTCTGATCTCCTTCCGCGGCATCTCCGGGCTCTTGAACAACAACACGGTTGACGGCGGCGACAACAACCAGGCGTTCTTCGCCGAGGAGCGCGGGCGCACGCGCATCTCTTACGTCGTCAGCCAGGCGGCGATCCGCGAGTTCCAGGTCAACACCTCGAACTACTCCGCCGAGTACGGGCGCGCGGCGGGCGGCGCGGTCAACGCCGTCACCAAGTCGGGCACCAACGAGTTCCACGGCTCGGGCTTCTACTACCAGCGCAACAACCGCTGGGGCGCGCGCAACCCGCTCGCCACCAAGCAGGTGCAGCTCGCGAGCGGCGCCTTCGACGTCGTCGGCATCAAGCCGCAGGACGTGCGCCACCAGTTCGGCGGCACCATCGGCGGACCGATCAAGAAGGACAAGGCGTTCTTCTTCTTCAGCTACGATCAGCAGAAGCGCAACTTCCCCGGCCTCTCCATCTTCTCCCAGCCCGACTTCCTCAACCGCGTGGACAAGTGCCTGCTCACCGCACCGCGCGGCTCGACCGTGACGGTCGCACAGTGCCCGGTCTATCCCGGCTTCGCTCCGACGATCCCCGATCCGCGCTCGACGGGCAACCTGAAGAGGGGCGAGGGTCTGACGGACGCGCAGGTTAGCGACGCGCTCGGCTTCCTCGCGAGCATTTCGGGCGAGGTGCCGCGCCGCGGCGACCAGCGCCTCATCCTCCCGAAGGTTGACTGGAACATCAACTCGCAGAACACGCTCTCGGTCGTTTACAACCGGCTGCGCTGGGAGTCGCCCGCCGGCATCCAGACGCAGGCGACCAACACGCGCGCGCGCGACAACTTCGGCGACGACTTCGTCAACGTTGACTCGTTCACGCCGCGCCTGACCTCGACCATCTCCTCGACGCTGCTGAACGAGTTCCGCTTCCAGTACGGGCGCGACAACGAGTTCGAGTTCAGCCAGCCCGCCTTGCCGGGCGAGCCGACGACCTCGCCGATCTCCGGCAGGTCGCCGCAGGTCTTCATCACCAACGGCTTCAGCTTCGGCGCCCCCGAGTTCCTCGACCGCGTCGCCTTCCCCGACGAGAAGCGCTGGCAGTTCGCCGACACGATGACGTGGACGCGCGGCAGCCACACCTTCAAGTACGGCGGCGACTTCAACCACGTCAACGACGCGATCAACAACCTGCGCTTCCTCGCCGGCGAGTTCAATTACACCGGCGGCACGAACTCCGCGGGCTACTACGGCGGCCTCAACGACTTCATCGTTGACTACGAGAACTTCAAGAGCGGTCTCACCT
>JAIVGV010000538.1 GCA_020201365.1 Acidobacteriota bacterium | reverse complement strand
CTCGTTTGACAGATCGATCACTCATCTCGTCGAAAGGAGAGCCGGGAATGAAAACTTGAGCGCGCGACGGGCACGCCGGATCGGGTCTCGCGTCGCGGATCGCTCGCTACTGCGCGGGGCGCGCGACGTTGCGTTCGATGCGCGGGAGGCTGGCGACGATGGTCTCGCCGACGGCTTGCAGGCTCTTCGGCGAGATTTTGTCGAGCGTGTCGTCGGCGGTGTGCCAGTAGGGGTACTTTTCGAGCTGGATGAGATCGCAGGCGTAAACTCCGGCGCTCAGGAACGGCTCGTGGTCGTCGCCGCCGACGCCCTCCGTGCCCTCGACGAAGATGTTGCCGTAGCCGAGTTCTTTGCCGGTCTGCCAGATGATGTCTTCGAGCCAGCGCGTGCCCATGTCGTCGCGCGCGAGCGTCAGGTTCTTGTAGCCCATCATGTCTAAGAGGATCATGGCGCGCACGCGCGGGAGCTGCCCCTGCGACTTTAGCCGCTCGACCATGTGGCGGCTGCCGTAGGTGTTGTCGGGCTGCTTGTCGGGCGTCTTGCACTCGTCCCAGCCGTTGCAGAAAGCCTCCTCGCCGTCGAAAAAGACGAACCAGTAGGTGAGCGCGGGCTGCTGGTGCGTCGCCGCGACGGCGCGCGCGATCTCGATGAGCGTCCCTGTGGACGAGCCAGCGTCGTTCGCGCCGACGAAGCGGAACTCTTTGAAGGGCTTGGTGTCGTAGTGGCTGGCGACGAGGATCACGTCCGGCGACTTACCCGCGATCTCCGCGACGACGTTCGCCATGTGCTTCGTGCCGCCGGGCGTCTGCGCGTCCCACTCGTCGGTCGAGACTTTGAGTCCGCCGGACTGTAGCTCGCCCTTGATGTAGTCGCGCGTCTTCGCCAGCTCCTGGGAGCCGGCGGGGCGCGGTCCCATCTCGACCATCTTCTTGACGTGCGCGAAGGCGCGCTCGCCGTCGAACGCGGGGCGCGCGGCGGGCGCGTTCGCGTTCGACGTGTTCGCGTTCGCCGCGACAGCGTTCGTCGTCGAGTTCGACTGCGCGCCGATGGTGAGACCCCCGCCGCCCGAGCCCGCCCCGTCGCAGCCCGCGAGCGCGGGCGCGAAGAAGAGGGCGAAGATGACGAGGAGACGTGACGTGGCGGCGGTTCGGGAGTTGTAAAAGTGCTTGCTCATTTCTTGGGACTCGCGCCGGTGTGTTCGGGCGGGCGGCGGGCGGTGCGCTGGCGACGCGCGCGCTCGCGTCCCGCGCCGACGACAGCGTCAACGCCCTTGCCGAGCGCGGCGGTGGCTGCGTCGGAGACGGCGCGGAAGGTGCTCGTCATCGCGTCGAACTCCAGCTCGACGAGCGTCGCGAACTTCTCCTGCAGAGACATGCCTTTGAAGTCCGCGCGCAAGTCCTTCGACTTCGACTGTTCTTCGTCGCCCATGGTCGTGCCCTCCGGCTGCGGGACCGGCTCGACGACGAGCGCCCCCGCGCGTTCGATCTTCGCCTGACACGCGAGGCGCTCTCCGGCGGCGAGCCTTTCGGGGCTCAGCCGCTCGCGCTCCGCGTTCGTCAGAGACGAGAGTAGCGTCGCGCCCTCCTTCAAGGCGACGGCGCACGTGTCGCACTCGCCGCGCCCCTCGCACTCGGCTGGCAGGCGCACGCCCAAGCGCTTCGCCGCGTCCCACAGATAAGTTCCTTCCGCGACGACGCCGTGCTGACCGTCCGGCGCGAATTCGACATTAACGCTCAACGCGAAAACCTCTCGTAAAAATTGCTCTTCTTCTTCAATCCGCAATCCGAAATCCGCATTTCGCAATCAGCTCGTGCCCGGAGCCGTGTCGAAGCGCACGCGCGGCTCGGCGGCGGAGAGATCGTTGTCGCGATGCTCCGCGCTGTTGCGGCAGTCGGCGCAGTAGCCGAACATGCGCAGCGTGTGTGCAGTGATCTCGAACTTGTGCTTGGCGGCGATCCTGTCTTGCAGCTTCTCCAGATCGGCGGAGAAGAATTCAATCGTCTTGCCGCACTCGACGCAGATCATGTGGTCGTGGTGCGGGTGCTTGTAGTTGTGCTCGTAGCGCGTGCGCCCGTCGCCGAAGCGCACCTCGCGCGCGAGCCCGGCGTCGGTCAAAAGCTTCAGCGTGCGATAGACGGTCGTGTGGCCGATTGAGGGGTCTTCCTGTTTGACGAGTTGATAGAGGTCTTCGCTCGACATGTGTTCCTCCGTGCGCAGGAACACATCGAGGATGAGATCGCGCTGGGCGGTGCGCTTGAGCCCTGAGCCCTGTAAGTGTCGGAGGAAAACCTCCTGCTCTTCCGTCATTGCCTCACTCATACAGTCGCTTCCGTCGAGCCGAAACAATCTCACGCGGTGAGGACAGTTTAACAGACCGCGCGCCGCACTGTGAAGAAGTTGGAGCGCGCCGCCGCGCCGTGCTATCTTCGACGCCACGGTGCCGGGGTGGCGAAATGGCAGACGCAACGGACTTAGTTCTTTGAGCACCCAGAGCGAAATCTCCGGCGTGAATGGAGTCAAACTCGGTGAATCCTTAACGGGTCATGCTGATGGCAATACCGAGCTAAGTTTGGAGGCTATGTTCTTACCGCGATAGGTCGGAGTTAAGGCGTGACAGTTCGGGCAGAGCAGTCTTAGGTTGGAGAGTCGGTTGTCGGAATGATCTCCGTTGATGTGATCAAGTTCGAGCGGGATTGGCT
>JAIVGV010000321.1 GCA_020201365.1 Acidobacteriota bacterium | reverse complement strand
TCCTTCTGGAGGTCGCTCACTGACCGCCGCCGCTGTGGCACTGCGCGCAGGTCGTCGGCGCTTTCGTGTCGGCTTTGATCTTCTTGACCGACTCGTGGCAGGTGATGCAGTTGCGGTGGTACGCCTCCTCGTTCGTCATCGTGATCGGGTCGGACTCGTCCGGGTAGAGCACGTCCGGGTTGGCGGCGAGGCTCGCGGGCTTGCTGCCCTCCTGAGCGTGGCACGAGCGGCAGTCCTTGACCGGCGCGGCGTCCGCCTTGGCGAGCACGGCGGCGGTGAGCACTTCGTCGCGCTCCGAAGTCTTGAGCACGCCCTTGAGCGCCGACTTCGGCTGATCCGTGTGGTGGCACTCGGCGCAGCCCATCACGGACTTCATGTCAGCGCTGTAGTTCTTCGTCGCGTGGTTCTCGTGGCTGAACGGGACGGAGGGCTTGCCCTTCGGATCGTTGGTCTTCGGGTCGCGGTTGAGCACCACGTCTTTCGGCTGCACCTTGCCGTCGAAGAGCGCGGCGGTGGCGTGCGACGCGCGCGGGCTGACGACGAACGTGGCGGCGACGAACAGCGTCGCGGCGAGACAGACGAGCAGAGCTTTCATGTCTTACCTTCCCGGGAAGAGTCGGATTCCAGATCAACTTCGGCGGCACCGGGGGAGATGAAAGTTACGAAAGAGAGCGACGTTCGGTTTGGACGAAAACGGTGCGAGCCGCGAGAGATAGTAAGACCCGCCGAGAAGCCTTGTCAATTTTTCCGCTCAGCCGCCCGCGCCAAACGTCTGCCCCTTGTGGCAGCGTCGGCAGTCGCCGAAGGAAGCCTCGCCGAAAGAGCGTCGGCTGTTGTGGCAGGTCGCGCAAGACTGCGCGCGGGCGGCTGCGAAGTGTTCGGCGGGCAGCGTCGAAGTCACCTGCCGCGACTGCGCCGCGCCCGCGCGCAAGGTGTGGCAGTCGGCGCAGGACAGACGCTCGCGCGCGCCGTGCGTCGCGTGGCTGAAGCCGACGCGGAAGGCTGGCGCGGACGTGGGCGTGCGGAAGAAGCGCGCGCTCGTGGCGTGGCAGACGCCGCACGTGGCGATGTCGCGCCCGTTCGCTTGCGCGCCGGGCGTGTGGCAGGCGTAGCACTCGGCGTGCGCGCCGTAGCCCGCGGGGATGGCGAGTGAGGCGGCGCGGCGCGCGCCGGGCGCGTGGCAGGCGGCGCAGCCCTGCGGCGGTCGCGCCGCTCCGGCGTTGTGCTGCGCGTGGTCGAAGCGCGCGTTGAAGGTGCGCAGCGCGGGGAAGTTTTTGACGGGCGGGTTCTCGCCCTCGACCGTCGTGTGGCAGATCGCGCAGAGCGGCACGTTCGGCGTGACGAACTGCGCGAGGTGACAGTCGGTGCAAGCCTTGTGACCGGGCAGGCGCGGCACGGTCGAGTTGTCGGCGGCGCGCGCGTGGCACGACGCGCACGCGAGCGAGGCGTGTCGCTGGCTCGTGTGCGAGAACGTGGAGAAGTCCGGCTCGCCCTGCGCAGAGTTTTCGAGACTCGCCGAGGCGCGCGCGCCGTATGACGACGGGGCGGCGGGTGGCAGACGTTCGCGCGGCGACGAGCCGGCGCGCGAACCGGCGAACAGGATCGAAGCGACGGCGACGAAGAGGCAGGCGAGCGCGGCGAGCATCGTCAAGTCGCGGCGTGACGTTCGCGCAGGCGATTCGCGAGTGAGCGACGCGCGCGCGCCGTCGTCGCGCGTCGGTCGCCGCGTCGCGGGTTCGTCTCTCGCAGTCCCCTTCACTGAGTCACCTTCTTCATCTCGTCCGCGCAGCGCGGCGGGGTGAGTTGCTCGATGCCCTTCGTGCCCTTCTTCTCTTTCGTCGCGCTGGCGAAGACGGCGACGTAGTGGCTGCAAGGCACGTCAGACGCGACGCTGAGCGGCGGCGTGTGGCACAGCGCGCAGTCGAACCTCGGGTCTTTCGAGCGCTCGCGCAGCTCCCGATAGACGGAGAGCGTCAACTGCGCCGATCCGGTCGTCGCCGTGTGGCAGGCGGACGAGGAGCAGGTCGGAAGCCCCGCGCGGCTCTCTTTCGAGCGCAACGCTTCGAGCGTCGTAACTTTACGCGCCGCGGCGTGGCACGTCAGGCAGGTGATGGCGACCTCCTTGCCCTCGTCGTTCACGCGCTTCTTGTGCGCGTCGAGCTCGTGGACGAATTTCGGGACGTAGCGCGACGGGAACGGGTTGCGGCGCGGGAGCGAAGTCAGCACGGACAGGCTAATGTTCAACTGCGGCTGCGCGGGCGGCGCGACGGACGTGCGTGCCGCGGCGTTTCCCTGCGGCGCGCTGGCGGCGGCGACGCGAGGCGTGGAGGTGAGCCGGTGGCAGCTCGCGCACTGCGTCGCGTAAGGCTCCTGCTCGTGATCGGCGACGCCCTTCTGCCAGTGGCACTGGAAGCAGGTGGCGTGGCTCGTCGGCGTCGTCATGAACGTGCCCGCCGGCGCGACGTAGGCGGGCCCGGCGGTCGCCTGCGCCGCGGGCCGGGCCGTCGCCGACGCGCGCGCGTCGGTCGTCGGCGAGGGCGGGCTCGCCGGCAGCGTGAGCTTCGCCGTGTTGACCTTGTGGCAGTAGAGGCACGTCGCCTGGATGTTCGACTTCTCGCCGATCACTTTCTTGAACTGGAGGAGCGAGGTCGTCTTGACGTGGTTCGCGTGCGGGAACTGATCGGCGAACTCGGGCGTCTCGTCGGCTCGCGGGAACGGGAAGCGCGCCGCGCCGCGCGGCGAGACCGTCGTGTGGCAGTCCGCGCAGATCGCGGGGCGCGCGCCGCGGAAGAACTGCTGGCGGTGGCACTCGACGCACGAAGGGTGATCGGGGAAGTCCGTGATGTCCGGCTTCGAGAACGACGCGACGACGTGGCACGCCGCGCAGTCGCGTTTGGCGTGCGCGGCTTCGGAGTGCGAGAAGCGCGCGTAGTCGTGAGCGTTTGTCGTCGGCGAGTTGCGACGCGTGCGGGGCGTGCGGCGCGTGCGCGTCTGCGCGGCGGAGGTCGCGGGCGCGAAGGGGCTCGCCGCCGGGCGCGAGAGGATCGCGGCGGACGCGCGCACGAGGACTGCGACCGACACGACCGCGAAGACGGCGACGGCGCAGGCACGGGCGGCGAAAAAAATCGCCCGCGACAGCCGGGGCTGCCGGGGCAGACGCTTCGCTCCTCTTCCGCCTGAGACGATCACGCCGGGATTCCAGCCGAGACGCGGTCGCGCGCCCTTCCGCGATTAGACACGCCGTCGGGCGATGCGATCCAGTAGTTCGCAGGCTAACTCGCGTCGGTTGTAGCACAGACGGCTTGGCGTGACAACGCAATTCGTCGCGGCGGTTGGCACGGCACGGCGCGCCGACGCGCGGTCGCGCCCACTCGTCGCCTGCGCGGCGCGACATCCGCGCGAGCCCCGCGAGAGACTAGCGCGCGCCGGCGCGCGCGGCGTTCGAGTTCGACTGCGGGGCGCCGCCCCGCGCGTCAATCGCGTCGCGCAGGCGGGGGACGGCCGCGCTCTCGGGGTTCACCTTTTCGAGGCGCGAGAGCGCGTCGCGCGCGCCCGCCGAGTCGCCCTTCTGCGCGAGGGCGTAGGCGAGGAACTGGAGCGCGGACTCGTTGCGCGGGTCGGCTCGGAGCGCGCGCTGGAGTTCGGCGACGGCGCGGTCGTAGTCGGGCTGATCCGAGATGAGGAAGAGGCGCGCGAGGCTGGCGCGCACGTCGGCGTCGTCGGGCTTCAGGGTGAGCGCGGCGTCGTACCACTTCTCCGCGGCGCGCGCGTTCCCGGCGTCGGCGTTCACGTCGCCGAGCGCGGCGAGCGGCTCGACGTTGTTGGGCTGGAGTTCGTTGGCGTGCTGGAGGAGCCGGACGGCCTCGTCGAAGCGGCGCGCGTCGTAGTAGGCGCGCGCGCCCTGCATCTGCGCGTCGTAGTCGTTCGGGTTCTCTCGCGCGCGATTGATCGCCGCGTCGGCGTCCGCGTTGGAAGTCTGTTCGCTCGCGCTGCGGGGCGCGTCGCGCGCGCGCTGGTTCGCCCACGCGACGAAGGAGAAGCCGAAGAACAGACCGAAGCCGACGCCGACGAGCGCGAAGAGGACGTTCTCTCGATTCATGGTGGCGGAAGAACGTAAACCGTGACAGGTGACAGGGGAAGACAACGTCTTTCCTGTCACCTGTCACGGTTTACGGTTTACGTCTTTTATGCGTAAGAGTGCATGCCCGGCAGCAGGTAACTCACGCCGAGGTAGGTGAAGATGACGAGGAGGAACGCGACGACGGCGAAGTAGGCGCTGCGCCTGCCCGTCAAGCCGCGCGCGATGCGCGCGTGGAGGAAGCCGCCGTAGGTCAGCCACGCGACGAACGCGCCGGTCTCCTTCGAGTCCCACTGCCAGTAGTGACCCCAAGACTCGTTCGCCCAGATCGCGCCCGTGATGAGCAGGATGGCGAGACCGGCGAAGGCGACGCTCGCCGTCTTGTACATCAAGCTATCGAGCTTGTCGGGGGCGGGCAGCGCCGCGCGCAGGCGGTCGGTCTTGAACGCGAAGAGGACGACGAAGAGCGTGGCGGCGAACGCCGTAATCAGCGCGGACAGCTCGACCGGGTTGGCGTTCGTGCTGAGCGTCAACTGCGAAGCGCTGCCCTTCACGAGGTCTTCCCCGGCGGCGGCGAGCCGCGCGGTCGGGAGAGCGCGCGCCTCCTCGGCGGTCATCTGCTGCTGCCTGACCTGCTGATCCGCGAGCCACCTGCCGACGTTCTCGTACTGCGAGGTCTCGTAGCAGCGCTGGTTGAAGCTCCCCGTCGCCGGGCACGGCGCGAGCGGCGCGCCGCTCTTGATCTGCGCGACGAGCAGCGCGATGGCTATCGCCTGCACGACGAGCGCGCCCCTGAGCAGGTGGTGACCGAGGCGGCGCGACTTCTCGTCGCCCTTCGTCACGTAGCGGAAGAAGAAGACGATGACGCCGACGAGCAGCAGCCCGGCGAGGGCGAGCGCGGGTCCGACCCACGGGATCGTCGCGCGCAAGGGTAGCGGCGTGCGCCCGACGAAGATCGTCGCGGCGTAGCGCCCCGTCGTCGGGACGAGGAACGTGCCGAGCGATCCGCCGATGGTGGCGAAGACGCAGACGGCGAAGATGCTCGACCAGATCGCCATCGCCTCCGGCTTCGTGCCGATCTTCAGCAGGTAGAGCACGGCGGCGGCGAAGCAGACGAGCGCGACGCCGTAGGAGATCGAGGCGGTGCCGACGTGGATCGGTCGCCAGTAGGAGTCGAGCACGGGCTGGAGGTCAACGAACTCGTTGCCGATGAAGCGCGCGAGGATGAGGACGAGCGCGGCGAGCGGCAGCGACATCGCGCCGATGAAGCGGAAGGTCTTGCGCCCCGACAGAAGCATCGTCGTCACGCCCGCGCCGAAGGCGAAGGCGAGCGAGAGATCGTAGAGGTTCGAGAAAGGGATGTAGCGCCAGACCCACGGCATCTGATCCGCGCCGTAGCCGCTGCGCTGCAAGACCGCCAGCTCGCGGTCGTGCGCCTCGACCCAGCGCACGAGCCAGCTCGACAGGTTGCAGAAGACGCCGATGCCGCCCGACCAGATGCCGATCCTCTGCGCCATCGAAGACGGCGCGTAGAGGTTCACGAGCAGGAACACCCCGCCGATGATGTAGCCCGCGAGCGCGAGCATCATCAGCGCGCCGTCCGTGATGAAGTGGGTGCCGCCGAGCTGCAGCCGCAGGAGCAGCACGACGACCGCGCCCGCGACGGGCAGCGCCGCCGGGAGGTACGAGCGCGCAGACCAGCCGCTCGCGTCGAGCTGCGGCGTGCCGAGTTGTACGGGGTGTTTCAGGACTTCACTCATGTGTGCACCTCACTTGTCTCTGTCGGGGCGGGAGTCTCGCCCGTGAGCGCCGCGACGAGCCGCTTGAACTTGTCGCCGAACGCGATCGAGTTGCGGTTCGCGTTGCCGCCGACGAGGACGGCGAATTTCCCCGCGCCGCGCTCCTCGACAATCGCCCACACGCGCCGGTGCGAGAAGAAGAAGACGGCGACGAGCGCGGCGACGAGCATCGCGCTGCCGACGTAGAAGACGGTCGCGCCGGGGTCTCTCTGGATGGCGAGCGTGTGCGCCTCCGCCACCTTCTCGAAGCCGGCGAGGCGGAACTTGTAGCCCGCGACGGCGCGACCGACGGGCGCGTTCGGCGGCAGCTCCTGCGCGAAGGCGTAGGCGCGGCTCTGCGCGCCGTCCGCGCCGCGCACGGCGAGGATCGCCGCGGGGTTGTTGTACTCGCCCGAAGCCGAGGCGATCTGCCCGCCCGCCATCGTGAAGTCGGACTCGAAGTCAACGAACTTGATCTGCGTGCCGTCGGAGAGGTTCACCGCCCCGTCGCGCGGGATCGTGACGTCGGTCTGGAAGCCGTCCGCCTCGCGCGTGAGGCGCAGGGTGATCTGGCGCGCGCGCCCGACGCCGATGAAGGACGCCTGGAAGAAGCGGTAGCCGCGGTAGTCGTAAGGAGAGTTCAGGTGGACGAGCGCGTCGTGCGTGCCGCGCTCGTCGCGGATGCGGATCATCGTCAGCCAGTCAATCGTGTTGCTGGAATCAATGCCGCCGTCCTGCCGGATGAGCTTCTGCTGGATGTCCGTGCAGGTCACGTCGAAGGGGAGTCCGACGCTCGCCTTGCCGAGTTGGAGACCGTCGTCTGTGACGTTGAACTCGGGCTCGGTGATCTGGCTCGAAGACATGCCGGGTCTGAGCGTCATCTCGCCGCTGTGACCGAGCATCCCGGTGAGGAAGCCGCCGGAGAAGATCGTCAGCAGCGCGACGTGGACGGCGTAAGCGCCGAGGCGGTTCCACGCGCCGCTCTCGGCGAAAACCACGCTACGCCCGCCCTTCTCGGTCACGCGCGCCCTCATGCCGACCGACTTGCACGCCGCCTTGATCCGCTCGACGACCGACTCGCGCGAGTCGCCTACGAGTCCGAGATCGGCGTGATGCTCTTGGAGTCGCAGCCACTTCTCGTTGGCGTCGAGCTTCGGCTTCGCGACGTACTTCCACGCGCCGGGGAAGCGGTCAATCGAGGCGAGGACGATGTTAAGCGAGAGCGTCAGGAGCAGGAGCTTGAAGTACCAGGCGTGGTAGATGTCGAAGAAGCCGAGGCTGCCCCAGAGCAGGCGCGAGGCGGGCGTCATGTCTGCGAAAGCCTTGTCGAAGCCCTCGACGTTCTTCTGGATGACCAGCATGCCGATCATGCTGAACGCGACGGCGATCATCAGCAGCGTGACGCCGAAGCGCACGGAGCTGAGCAGGTTGAGCGCGCGGGTGACGACCGAAAGATTCGGGCGCGCCGCGGCGGCGGCGACAGACTTCACGCCGATCTCTGGTTTTGTCTCTTCGATGGCTGACATTGTGACGGAGTACCTAGGGCAAAACTTCCGGCAGCACTTAATACAACGGCGACCCAGAGGAGTGAGATCGCGAGACCCGTAAACTTTCGGCGAATGATAACCCACGCGCGCGCGCGACGGCAACCTTGAGCCGACACGCGCCCGGAGACGGGTTCCGTGTCGGCGCGAGACTGCGGTCTGCTCACCGCGGGACGCGCCTGACGGGCGCGCGGAGCGGTTCGTCCCGCTGTGCTATCATCACCCGCGAGAGATGAATACAAGGAACATACTTTTCTGCGCCGCGGGGCTCGCCGTCGGCTTCCTCGTCGGTTTCATGATCGCGAACCAGTTGAAGATCGCCGCGCCGCAGTCGTCCTCCGCCGTCGCCGCTTCAAACGAACAGTCCTCGATCAGCGTCAAGGGCGCGCCCCCGCTCGACCCGTCGCAGGACACGAGCCAACTGCCGCCCGGTCACCCGGACATCAGCCATACGGCTTCCGACGGCTCGAAGCCCTCGCCCGACGGCGCAGCCGCCACGAGCCCCGACGCCCAAGCCGCGATGGAAGCCGCCGACGCCAAGCCCAACGACTTCGACGCACAGTTGAGAGCCGCCGACCTCTTCGCGCGCCTCGGCGCGAACGACAAGGCTTCGGTCTATCTCGAACGCGCGACCGTGATCAGACCGAAGGACGCGGGCGCGCTCGTCCGCTTAGGCAACCTCAAGTACGACGCGGGCGACTTCGCCGCCGCCGCAGACCTCTACACGCGCGCCCTCGCCGCCCGCCCCACAGACGCCGACGTGCGCACAGACCTCGGCAACACCTACTTCCAGCGCGACCCGCCCGACTACCACCGCGCCATCGAAGAGTACCGCCGCGCTCTCGCGATTGACCCGCGCCACGAGAAGGCGCTCCAGAACATGGCGTCCGCCGCGCTCAACCTGCGCGACAAGGCGACCGCGCGCGAAGCCGTTGACAAGCTCGCCTCCGTCAACCCCAACAACGAGACGCTCGCCTCTCTCCGCGCGGCGCTCGATAACTTACCTTAACGCTCAACTCAATCGCAGCCGCGCTTCTTGTGCGGGCAGGGCTCGTCCCTGCCCCTACCGTCATTTATTGCGCTCTTCTATTTCTTTAAAGGTTCGGGCTGCGCGGGAACTTGAGGAAGGGCATGCGCACGCCGCGGACGAAGAACTGATCGGCGCGGATGGCGGCGGGCGGCTCGAAGCCGACCGAACCGGCGGCGGCGATGAGATCGTCCTGATCAACGCCGTCGCCGCTGATGCCGATGCCGCCGACCAGCTCGCCGTTCTTGTAGAGCGGCACGCTGCCCGGAAAGATTTGGATGCCGTTCGGCAGGTTCGGGATCGAGGTGCAAGGCAGGTTCGCCGGGCTGGAGAACGGCGCGGCGAGCGTCGCTTCGAGGTTCGACTTGATGAGATCGAGTTGCAAACCGACGTTGAAGACGCTCCAGCGCGAGAGGGGCGTGCTCAAGGGTCCCGCCGCCGTGCCGTCAATGCCGTCGGGCAGGAAGGGGCGATGGAGGAAGCCGCCCGCGCGGTCGCTGAAGGCGATTGCGCCGTCGAAGTTGACGCCGTCGGCTGCGGCGCGGTCGGCGTAAGAGGAGAAGCCCGCGGCGCGGAGGATCGCTCCGGCGTCGCGGCGCGAGTCGAACGCGGCGGTGCGCGCCTTCTGCGCCGACACGTCGAAGCCGAAGACGGGCGCGTCCTGCGTGCGGAAGATGCCGAGCACGCGACCGTCCGCGTCAACGACCGTGATCGAGACGCGCGCCGGGCTTCCGAGCGGGACGCGGATCGCGGCGCGCGTGATGTCCGCCTGTCGCGCGGCTTGCCCGATGATCTGCGTCACGTCCGACGCGGTGAGCGCGTTGGGCGAGCCTGACGTGCTGCCGCGGAACGGGAAGAAGCGGAGATCAACAGAACCGACAACTCCGCCGACCGTCGTCGGCACGAAGAAGGAGGGCTGAGCCGGACGGATCGGGAAATCTGGATCGAGCGCGCCCGGCAGACTCGTGAAGGGGATCGTCGCGGGGCGCGGCGCTTCGGCGTCGGGGACGTTCGTGAACGGGAGGCGGATTCCGTTGACGAGGATGTTGTCGCCGCGTATGTCCGTCGGCGCTTCGTAGCCGCGCGAGGCGGCGACGGCGATCTGCTCCTCGAACGGTTTATCAAAATCCGTCGGATCGCGGTCAACCGTGTAGAGCCCGTCGCCCTCGACGCCGACGCCGCCCGCGTGGACGCCGTTCTTGTAGAGCGGCACGCCGCCCGGATCGCCCGCGAGACCGAACGGCAGACCGGGCTTCTTGATGTCGGAGCATTCGAGCTGCGAGAACTGCACGCCGTAGAGGGGGCCGCCCGGCTGGTTCGAGACGCCGGGCGGGAAGTGCTCCTGGATGATGAAGCTCGCCGTGCGCGGCGTGAACGCATTGCCCTGCGTGCTGAAGAACGCCGCCGTGCCGGCTTTCGAGATCGCCGCGCGTCGGACGGGATTCAGCGCGGGGATCAGGTTCGCGCCTTCGAGAC
>JAIVGV010000042.1 GCA_020201365.1 Acidobacteriota bacterium | reverse complement strand
GCACGATCAGGCACCCGCGACCGGTCGAGCTGTGGAAAGTCTCCGCCTGCGACCAGCCTGTGGGTTGGAGGGCTGTGTCTCCCATGGCTCGCCTCCTTGAGTGAGTATCGAGGTCGGACGCGAGGTGTCGAACTACGGTAGAAGCCGTCGCGCGCCGCATCATACTCTCAATCCGCGCGGCGTCAAAATCCGTTCGCGCTTGAGCCGCGACGAGCCGCTTGCCCGCCGGGCGCGGAGGGCTTTTTTCTTGACGCTCTCGCGGCGCGTCTGTTAGTTTTCAAGTGTGACCTTTGAAGGGAGGTCGCAGCTTTGAAACTCACGCCCCGCGTCGTTCCCCAGCGCCTCGCGCGCACGATTTCGCCGCCCCCGAACGACGTCTCTTCCGAGGACTAGCCGATTGCCCACGCAAGGACGACGCCGTAAGCTCCTGCTCGCCGACGACTCACCGACCGTGCAGAAGGTCGTCAGCCTCACCTTCGCGGACGAGGGGCTGGAGGTCGTCTCGGTCTCCACGGGCGCCGAAGCGCTCGCCGAGATTGAGCGCGAAGTCCCGGACATCTTCCTCGCGGACGTACACATGCCCGCGCCCGGCGGCTACGAGGTGTGCGCGCGCGTCAAGCGCAGTGAACGCACGCGCCGCGTCCCCGTCGTCCTGCTCGTCGGCGCGTTCGAACCATTCGACCAAGCGGAGGCGCGTCGCTGCGGCGCGGACGAAGTTTTGACCAAACCTTTCCAATCCATACGCGAGCTGGTGAAGCGGCGACGCCCGAAGAGTTCGCCGCGCGCAGCCGCGAGCAGCGAGAGCCCGCGGAAGCTGCCGCGGAGTTCGCCGCGTCGCACGCGCCGCAGAGTTTCGCGGCGGCTGCTTCCGTCTCCGCGTCGCCCGCGCCTTCGTTCGACGCGCGCGCTGACGCGGACGACGCGCTGCTCGATCTCGGCGACGTTGACTCGCCGCGACCGCAGGAGGACGACTTCGTGCTCGACCTCGACGAAGACGCGGACACCTACGTGCCGCAGCGCGCCGCCCAAGCCGCGCCGTCTAACGCGGTCAGGACAGCCCGCGCTGTTGCGACGGCTTATGAGGAGAAGACGGCTTACACAGATGCCACGTCTTACTCCGACGAGCCCGCTTATCAAGACGAGACGCCGGCGGCGGTCGAGATGCAGTCGGCTGGCAGCGTCTCGATGGCAGAGCCCTCGGTCGCGTGGGTCGCTGCCGAAGAACTCGCCGTCTCGCCCGAGCCCGTCGCGGCACACGCTCAGGAGTCGGGCGAGGCGGGCGCGCCCGTCGTCTCAGACGAAACGGATCGCGCGACTCGCGACGCGCAAGAGCCCGAGGCGCAAACTTCACGGCGTTCAGAGACTCAGCCGGGCGCGGTCGAGCTGTCTTCGGAAGCGATTGACGCGATAGCGCGTCGCGTCGTCGAGCAACTCTCCGAGCGCGTCGTGCGCGAGATCGCCTGGGAGGTCGTCCCCGACCTCGCCGAGCGGCTCATCCGCCAGAAGCTCGAAGAGGAGCGCGCGCGGCAGTAGCCGACGAAAACTTTTTCGCACGAAACGAGAGGGCGCGAAGCTGCTAACTTCGCGCCCTCACTTATTAACAATAAGCAAACCCTAACGCCCGAATTAACGCGGCGGCGCGCAACCATCAAGCCACAACGCAGGAATGAGGATGAAAGGCACGCTCCCGCCGCTCGCGTTGAATGAGTTGTTAGGCGGGCCCAGCATAGGAAAGCATCTCCTGAAATCAGGGTCGCCTCGGAAGCGAAGTGACATATTGAAGAATCTCGTCAAGCGGAAGCGTGCCAAATGTTACATTGCTTGTCTTCTCCGGCGGATTTGCCCCGTAGAAAGTTTTTTGACCAATCATCGCGTTTCTTGTTCGGTCAATAACCGAGAGGGTACATTTGAATTGATGTGCCTCGGCGCCGCTTGTATATCGGCCAACAACATTTCTTGTCCATTCGAGCCAGATTACAGTCTTCACTTCTTCCGGAGTTCTAGCCCGTAATTCTGTAGGCAACTCAGAGTAGAATTCATCTATCGCATCTTCCGGCTTGCCTAATTCCGTATAGGAACCCCTAGGAAACCCTGCTCTGGCACCCATCCAATGAATTTCGTATTCACCTCTTCTTATAGGTATGACCTTGCCAACAATATACGGAGCTTCTGTCAATGAAATGTTTTTAGGATCAGGTGCCGAAGTATATTCACTTAAATGAGCCTTAAATGGCTTAACCTGCGCTACTAATTCATCTTCAGTCAGAGAGTCTCCGCAACCGAAAGCAAGCGTTAGCACGGATATTAAAATGAGCAACAGTTTTTTTGACTTCCTCAACATTTTATTGTGCCTCACAGGTTGAGCGCCTAACGCGTATTCTGCCGAATGATTCGGCATAACTCCGTAATAGAGCGTGTTATGCCGAATGGTGCGGCATAATAACTTTATCCGGGGCTCCTTTCAACGCTCATTCTCTGTACGCGGACGACGCCACGCGGAGAGCGGCGCGCACGTGCCGCCGCGCCGCTCGGCGACGATCTCGGCGAGGATGGAGAGCGCGACCTCTTCGGGCGAGACCGCGCCGATGTCGAGACCGACGGGCGCGCGCACCTCGCGCAAAGTCTCTTCCGAGACGCCCGCCTCGCGCAGACGCTCTAACACGATGTTCGTGCGCCGCTTGCTTCCGATCATGCCGACGTAGTCGGGGCGCGCCGCGACGACGGCGCGCAGGCACTCCTCGTCCTCGTTGTGCCCGCGCGTGACGACGGCGACCGCCACGCCGCGCCCCGTCCCCACAGCCTCGCGCACAGCCTTCGCCCAGCCTTCCGTCGCCGCGACGAGCGCGACGCCGTCGTCTGGGAAGCGCGCGCGCGTGACGAAATCGGCGCGGTCGTCAATCAACGTCACGCGGTACGAGAGAGCGCGCGCGAGCCGGGCGAGTGCCGCGCCGACGTGACCCGCGCCGCACACTACCACGTGCGGCTCAGGCTCGACGCGCTCGAACATGACGCGCGCGCCGCGCCACGCTTCCAGCGTCGGCGCGAACTCCTCGACCGCGTGCGTCGCCGCCTCCTGCCGCGAGGAGAGAAACTTGATCGCGCGCGCGGCGACGGCTTCGTCGAGCGCGGCGTCGCCGAAACTCCCGACGCTCGCGCCGCCGGCGCGCACGAGCGCCTTCGCGCCGACGTTGCGTTGCGCGACGACGAGCGTGGCGAGCGCGGCGAGCGAGCCCCCGCGCAGAACTTGGGAGATTGCCTCGGCGAGCGCGCGCGCGTCGTCGCCGTCGTGCGGTCGCGCGTCGTCCGCCTCGCGCGGGTCGCGTGCGTCGTTCATTTCTTGGCGGGTCGTTCGCTCGATTGAAGCGTCGTGTGAGTCTTGCCGACGCCGATTGCGGCGAGCGCGCGGCGGGCGAGCCAGGCGGGTCCGACGAGCAGATAGACGGGGTTGCGGAAGAACGCGGGCTGGTTGCCCTCGATGAAGTGTCCGACGAACTGCAACGCCCAGCCCGCGGCGAAGAGCGCCAGCCCCCAGCGCCAACTGAAGAAGAAGAGCGGCAAGCTAACGACGATCATCGGGATGCCGAACGTGTGCGACAGGCGGTTGAGCGGGTGCCTGTGCTTCGCCTTGTACTCTTCGATGAAAGACGCGGGCATGGGAACCTCCGTGACGAGTGACGGGTGACAGGTGACAAGTCAAAGACGAGAGGCGCGGGCGCTAACGAGCGAGGACGAGCTACTGATCGCGGACGAAGATATGCTTTTTCTTGTCACTTGTCACCTGTCACCCGTCACTGCCTTTCGCGTCCCACACGTCTATGAAAATCTCCATCGTGCCGCCGCAGACCATGCCCTCCTCGCTCGCCTCGTCAGCCGTGAGGCTGAACTTGTGGAGGGCTGAGCTGCCGGTGCGCAGAGCCTCGCGCGCCTCCGCCCAGACCTCCGCCTCGACGCAGCCGCCGCCGACCGTGCCGGCGGTCGCGCCCGACACGAAGAAGAGCATCTTCGCGCCGCGCCGCTGCGGAGTGGAGCCGCGCGTGTGCGCCACCGTCGCGACCACGACGCGCTCGCCGCGCCCCTGCGCTTCGCCGATCAGGCGGTAGAGCTCGAGTTGTGGGATCGAAGACATGGGAACAAACGATGAACGATGAACGCGGAACGATGGACTGAAATACAATCGGTCTTCACTTCATCGTTCATCGTTCCGACTTCATCGTTTTCACATTGGCGGCGTCGGCGTCGGGATCGGCGACACGGTCGGCGTGGGCGGTGGCGGATTGGGGGCGCCGTTGCCCGTACCGCCCTCGGTCTCCGCCTCGCGGCGCATGGCGTCGTCGAGCTCGGCGCGAACGCGGTCGGCGAGCTGGGTGGCGTCCGAGAGTGATTTTTCGAGCTGCTGGTGGCGCGTGTTCTGCACTTCGAGCTGCGCCTGCACGCGCTTCTTCTCGTTGTCGTACTGGCGGCGCAGCGCGTCGCGCGCCTCGTCGGGTCGGAACGTGCCGACGGTCGCCACGGCGCGATCCAAATTCTCCGGGCGCATCGCGTCGTCCAACTGCTCGACGCGCGCCTGCAAGTTAGCCTCCTTCTCCATCACGTCCGAGAGCTGCGACTGCAACTGCTCGACGCGCTGCTCGGCGCGCGTCAGCCGCTCCTGAATAAGATCGGTGCGCCGCTGCTTCTCCATGTCGCCCACCTTCTTGTTGAGCTGCGTGACCTGCGTGGAGAGCTGTTGGACGGCGCGGGTCGTCGCCTCCGGGTCGGGCGTCGGCGAGCGGCGCGCGTCGCGCGAGCGGCGCGCGCTGCCGGCGTCCTCCTGCTGCTCGTCCGCCGTGCTGACGAGGCTCGGGTCGCCGGGCGAAGCCGAAGGGCTCGGCGCGGGCACGTAAGCCGGGCGCACGGGGCTCGTCGTCCGCCGCGACGTGCGCCTGCGCCGCTGCGTCTGCACGGCGAAGACGCCCGCGACGAGCGAGAAGACGAGCGCGCACAGGGCTGCGACTTTAAGTGTTCGAGCGAGCATGGCGAACCTCCGAAAAGAGCACTCAGCGATCAACTTCGATCTTACACGCCTGATCCTCAGCCCCGTTCCATCAACCCGGCTGAATCTTGAAGCTGATGTCCACGGCGCGCGCCGAGTGCGTGAGCGCGCCGACGCTGATCAGGTCAACGCCCGCCTCGGCGTAGGCGCGCACGTTCTCCAAGGTGATGCCGCCCGAAGATTCGAGCAGCACGGCGGGCGCGAGACCGCGCGCGACCGAGACGAGCCGCGCCGTCTCTTCGGGCGACAGGTTGTCGAGCAGCAGGATGTCCGCGCCCTCCTCAATCGCCTCGCGCAAGTCGTTCTCCTTCGAGACCTCGACCTCGATCTTGTGCAGGTGTCCGACCGAGTCCTTCGCGCGCCGCACAGCCGCGCCGACGCCGCCCGCGAGCGCGATGTGGTTGTCCTTGATGAGCACGCCGTCGTCCAAGCCGAAGCGGTGGTTGCGCCCGCCCGCCGCCTGCACCGCGTACTTCTCAAGCATCCGCAAGCCCGGAGTGGTCTTGCGCGTGTCAACGACGGCGGCGTTCGTCCCTTCGACGGCGCGGACGAACTGCCGCGTCAAAGTCGCGATGCCGGAGAGACGTTGGAGCAGGTTCAAAGCGAGGCGCTCGCCCGCGAGCAGCACGTCGGCGAAGCCGTTGGTGCGCGCGATGACCTTGCCCGCCTCGATCTCCTCGCCGTCGGAGACGAACGATTCGAGCTGCTGCTGCGAATCGAGCGTCGCGAAGACCGACTCGGCGGCTTCGAGCCCCGCGACCGTCATCGGCTCTTTCGCGACGAAGCGACCGCGCGCGTGCGCGTTCCTTTTGACGCACGCCTGCGTCGTGATGTCGCCGCGCCCCAAATCTTCGCTGAGGAACGCCCCGATCTGCGAGAAGAGCGCGCCTTCGTCGAGCCAGCTCATTCGGAAAACGCCTCCAACGTTTGACCGAGCATGTCGGTTCGTTGCGCGATGTCACTGATGCGTTGCCGCGACTCCGCGACCTTCTCCGCGGGCGCGCGCTCGACGAAGTTCCGGTTCGCCAGCTGCGCTTCGAGTTTCGCCGCCTCCTTCTGTAACTTCTCGCGCTCGTTCCTCAGTCGCTCGCGCTCCTTCGCGAAATCAATCAGCCCTTCGAGCGGCACGGCGACTTCGGCACCGCCCGCGAGCACCGCGCGAGCCGAAGCGCGCGGCGCGTCGAGCTTTTCACTGATCGAGATGTCAGACGCGCGCACGAGCCGCGCGATCTGCTGCGCGCCCGCCTCGAACACCGCGCGCGCCGCCGCGTCGGGCGCGGAGACGACGAGGCGCACCTGCTCGCCCGGCTTGATGTTCATCTCCGAGCGGATGTTGCGCACGCGCGAGACGAGTTCGATGAGCGCCGCGATCTCGGATTCGGCGCGCTCGTCAATCAACTCCGCGCGCGCCTGCGGGAACGCGGCGAGCATCACGGTCGGCTCGGCGTCTTTGTAAGCCGGATGAAGTAGCCGCGCGCCGACGCCCGGAAGTTTCTGCCACAGCTCTTCCGTGATGAAGGGCATGAACGGGTGCAGGAGCCGCAGCGCCTGTTCGAGCACGGTGATGACGCGGCTGCGCGCGGCGTCGCGCTCACGGGTAGCGTCTTGCGCGGTCACGTCAGCCTTCGTGAGCTCGATGTACCAGTCGCAGAGGTCGTCCCAGAAGAAGTGATAGACGGTCTGGACGGCGGCGTGGAACTCGTAAGCCTCTATCGCGCGGCTCACGTCGCGCGCCGCGCGTTGCAGGCGCGACATGATCCAGCGGTCGTGCAGCGCCCACGTCTTCGGATCGCCCTCGAAACCTTGCCCCACTCGCGCGCCCTCGGAGTTGAGGAGGCAGAAGCGCGCGGCGTTCCAGATTTTGTTGGCGAAGTTGCGGTATGCCTCGACCTGCGAGTCGTTCCAGCGCGTGTCGGTCGTGCCGATCCCGGCGAGCACGATGCGGGTGGCGTCCACGCCGTACTTGTCGAAGACTTCGAGCGGATCGACGCCGTTGCCCTTCGACTTCGACATGCGCTGCCCGTGTTTGTCGAAAATCGTGCCCGTGATGAACACATCATCAAACGCCTTCCCGCCGGTGAACTCAAGCCCCGTCATCATCATGCGCGCGACCCAGAGGAAGATGATGTCGCGCGCGGTGACGAGGACGCTCGTCGGGTAGAAGGTCTTGAGGTCGGCGGTCTGGTCGGGCCAGCCGAGCGTCGAGATGGGCCACAGCGCGGACGAGAACCAGGTGTCAAGCACGTCCGGGTCTTGCGTCAGCTTGTCCGTGCCGGCGGCTTGGCGCGCGTCCTCTTCGGCGCGCGCGACGAAGACGTTGCCCGCCTCGTCGTACCAGGCGGGGATGCGGTGCCCCCACCAGAGCTGGCGCGAGAGCGTCCAGTCGTACAAGCCTTCGAGCCAGTTCGTATAGACCTTCTCGTAGGGCACTTCGGGCACGAAGCGCGGCTCGTGCTTCTCTCTGACGAGTTCGAGCGGCTTCTGACCGAGCGCGGCTTGCTTCAGGAACCACTGCACGGACAGGAGCGGCTCGATGACCGTGCGGCAGCGACCGCACTGCGAGATCGAGAACTCGTAGTCGGAGACTTTTTCGAGCAGTCCGAGTTCTTCAAACTTCGCAACGACACGCTCGCGCGCCTCGTAGCGATCGAGCCCTTCAAACCCCGCGCCCGCCTCGGCGGTCATGCGCGCTTGGCTGTCTATGACTTTGACGAACGGCAGGCTGTGCCGCAGACCCATCGCGTAATCGTTCGCGTCGTGCGCGGGCGTGACCTTGACCGCGCCCGTGCCGAACGCGGGATCGACGAAGCCGTCGGCGACGACGGGAATCTCGCGGTTGACGAGCGGAAGCAGAATCGTCGCGCCGACGAGCGCCGCATATCGCTCATCTTCGGGATTCACGGCGACGGCCGTGTCGCCGAGCATCGTTTCGGGGCGCGTCGTCGCGACGGTCACGCGCCGGTTAGAGTTCTTGACGGGGTATTGCAGGTAGTAGAGCTTGCCGTCCTTCTTCTCGACCTTCTCGACTTCCAAGTCGGAGAGCGCGGTCTGATCCTTCGGGCACCAGTTGATCAGACCCTCGCCTCTGTATATCCAGCCCTTCTCGTACATCCTCACGAAGAACTCGCGCACGGCGCGCGTGAGCCCCTCGTCCATCGTGAAGCGCTCGCGCGACCAGTCCACGCTCGCGCCCTCGCGCCGCATCTGCCTTAAGATTTCGCCGCCGTACCTTTCTTTCCACTGCCAGACGCGCTCCAAAAATTTCTCGCGCCCGATGTCGTGGCGCGTGAGGTTCTCCTCTTTCTTGAGTTGCTTCTCGACCTGTATCTGCGTCGAAATCCCGGCGTGATCCGTGCCCGGCAGCCAGAGCGTGCGGTAGCCGCGCATCCGGTGGTAGCGCGTGAGCACGTCCATGATCGTGTGCTGGAGCGCGTGCCCCATGTGGAGCGAGCCGGTGACGTTGGGCGGCGGGATGACGATTGTATAGACGGGCGCTCGCGGGTCGCGGTTGATTTCGGGCGCGAAGAAACCTTGCGCCTCCCAGCGCGCGTAGTGCCGCTCTTCGGCGAGCTTCGGATCGTAAGCCTTCGGGATTTCCATTCGCGTTCGAGTATAGAAAAGACGGAGGCGAAAAGTAAAAAGGTGGCGCACGTGTGCGGGACAGTTTTGAAGTGAGCAGGTGATTTGGTTTTACCTTGACTGGTTATGCAGGCGGCGCAGGTTTTCTCTCCCAGAGTTTCCGAAAGTCGCCGAGTCGTGCTATCAAAGGCGGACTATGCAGGCGGCGGAGATCGAAGAGCAGAAAACGGAAGCACGCGCGGAGAAGCGCGGCGCGGCGGTGAGCGCGCTCGCGCACCGCAACTTCCGGCTGTTCTGGGCGGGCGGGTTCCTCTCGAACGTCGGCACGTGGATGCAGGCGCTCGCCCAAGGGTGGCTCATGTACGAGCTGACGCACTCCGCCTTCTGGCTCGGCTTCGACGGCTTCTGCGCGACCGCCCCGGCGATCATCCTCACGCCCCTCGGCGGCGTCTTCGCCGACATCCTCGACCGGCGCCGGATGCTCCTCGCCTCGCAGGTCGTCGCGGGCGCGAGCGCGCTCGTGCTCTCGTTAGTCATCTGGACGAACCTCGTTCGCTTCCCGATGATCCTCGCCGCCTCGCTCGTCACGGGCTGCTGCTTCGCGCTCGCCTCGCCCGCCTACCAGGCGTTCATCATCGAGCTGGTCGGGCGCAAGGACTTGTCGAACGCCATCGCCTTGAACTCGGCGCAGTTCCAGCTCTCGCGCGTGCTCGGTCCCGTGCTCGCGGGTCTCGCCTTCCGCTTCGTCGGCGTCGCGGGCTGCTTCTTCGTCAACGGGATTTCTTACGTCGCCATCGTCGGCGCGCTCGCCATGGTTCGCCTCCCGAAGCGCGGCGCGGCGGCGGCGACTCGCCCGGCGGACTCGACGACCGCGGGCGACGAACCCGTCGCGCCCACGACGCGCGACGACGTTGACGCCGTGAACGAGCACGAGCGTGAGATCGCCGCCGCGCTCTCGGTCTCCGAGGGCGCGCGCGAGATCGGCCCGGCGGCGACCCGCCCGGCGATCAGTCGGCAGGACGTGTGGCGCGATCTCAAAGAGGGCTTCCGCTACATGCTCGGCCGCCCGCGCGTCTTCACGCTGCTCGTGATCTCTTCGGTGACGAGCGTCTTCGGCGCGCCCTACATGACGATGATGCCGCTCTTCGCGCGCGACGTCTTCCACCTCGACGCCTCCGGTCTCTCGATCATGATGGGCGTGGCGGGCGCGGGCGCGTTCTTCGGCGCGGTCGGGCTCGCGCTCCTCGGCGACGTGCGGCGCAAGGGCTTGTTCGTGCTCGGCGGCACGCTCACCTTCGGCGCGTGCGTCGTCGGCTTCGCGCTCTCGACGACGCTCGTGCCCGCCCTCGTCTTCCTCTTCCTCATCGGCTTCGGCATCGTCTCGTCAATCGCCGTCGTCAACATGCTGCTCCAACACCTCGTCACGGACGAGATGCGCGGGCGCGTGATGAGCATGTTCATGCTCTCCTTCTTCGGCGCGTTTCCGGTCGGCAACCTCCTCGTCGGGGTCACCGCGCCGCGCTACGGCGCGCCCCACACGCTCGCCGTCGGCGGCGCCGTCATCGTCGTCTTCGCCGCCGCCGTCGCGCTCTTCAACCCGCGCCTGCGCGCGCTCGACTGACCGGGCGCGCTCAACTGACTAAACGACCGTAGGGGCAGGGCTTGTCCCTGCCCGCAGCGAGCTTTAGCTCGCTCATCAACTCTCGTGAGCCCTCGTCGTCGAATGATCGCGAATCTCTCCTCCGCGCTGTCGCGCGGGCGGGCGGGGACAAGCCCTGCCCCTACAAAAAACCGCGCAAGAACTGCGAGCCGCGCCGTTCTAACAGACGAGGGGCGCGGTCACACTCGCGCGCGCGCCCGCGGAAAAACTTTTGAGGAGTCGTTAAAAGTCATGCGAAGAAGCCGCCTTGTCGCCGTCGCCGTCGTCCAAGTTTTCCTCGTCTTAACCGCCGCCACAGTCGCCCGCGCGCAGGGCGTGATCGTGCCGGGGCAGCGCTGCCCGCCGGGCGCGGACTGCATCCAGCGCGCGCTGCCGCGTGCGCTGCCGATCAAATCCATCAAGGTTGACGCGAAGATCGCC
>JAIVGV010000320.1 GCA_020201365.1 Acidobacteriota bacterium | reverse complement strand
CCCCAGGAGAGCGTGTCCCACATGGTCGCGGCGGCGGCGATCATCGCGCACGCGGCGTCAACGGCGTTGCCGCCCTTCTGGAAGATCATCGCCCCGGCGGTCGCCGCCAGGGGCTTACCCGTGATCGCCATCCAGTGGCGCCCGTGCAGCGGCGGCTTCTGCGTGCGCTGCGCGCGAGCGCGAGGCGTGGGCGCGTAGGTCGCCAGCAATGACAGCAGGAGTAGAAAACTAACGCCGACTCTCACCCTCGCGGCTGATCTCATCGTCATCCCTCACTTGAAGTTCGCGCGGTTAATTTCGGACGGCGACATTCTACAGCGTACCCGGCCGTGTGGGGCAATGACGCATGACCTTCCCCGGTAGCGCGGGCGTCCCGCGCGGGGCGGAGCGCGCCAGCGCGAATGGAAGAAGCGCGATCATTCATCGTCGGATGATCGCGCTTCTTGTCTTCGCACCTTCGGCGCTCATGGGCGGGCAGGATGCGCGCGCCCCCCACGAGCAGGCGTGGCGCGCTCAGAACAGAAGCTTGAGGGCGAACTGCACCTGGCGCGAGGAGCCGGAATCGCCCGTCGCGAAGCGCGTGTTGGTGATGACGCCGAAGGTGGTGCTGCCGGGCTGCGCGACGCGACCGGGCTGACCGAAGTTGGCGTGGTTGAAGATGTCGAAGAACTCGGCGCGGAACTGCACGCGCACGGTCTCCGAGAGCTGCGTGTTCTTGATGACGGAGAAGTCGGCGTTGTTGAAGCGCGGTCCGATGATCACGTTGCGCCCGAGGCCGCCGAAGTGGAAGACCGTGCGACTGCCGACTGCCGAGACCGGCAGCGCGAACGCCGAGCCCGCGGGGCACGAGCCGCCCGGTCGCGGATCGCAGACCGTGTTGACGAACCACTGGTTCGGCGTGTGGACGTAAGCGACCGCGCCGATCTGATCGGGTCGCAGCGTGGCGAGTCCGGTCAGTGAGTTGGCGTTCGCCGCGCCCCCGCCGCCCGCGATGGCGACGGCGTTGCCCGCGAGGAGGTTGACCGGGTTGCCGCTCTGCGACTGCACGATGGTCGTCAGCTCCCAGCCTTCGACGAAGCGGTTGCCGTGCCAGGGCAGCTCGTAGAGACCGCTGAAGACGAAGCGGTGGCGCGCGTCGAAGTCGGAGAGTCCGCGGTCGCCGCGCAGGTTGTAGCTGTCCTGGACGGTCACGCCCTGCGAGCTCTGCGAGTTGTAGTCGATGGACTTCGAGAAGGTGTAGGAGGCGTTGAACTGCAAGCCCCGCGAGAGCCGCTTCTGCGCCGTCGCCCAGAGCGCGTTGTAGCTGGAGTTGCTCGTGCCCTCGCGCTCGGTGATGTTGGCGAGCGCCGTGCCCGGCCTGACGGGGCTCGACGGCGAGAGCGCCGCGAACGGGCGCACGCCGCCTATGAGCTGGTTGATGTTGCGCGAGATGCGCAGGTGCGAGCCCTTCGAGCCGTAGTAGCCGACGGTGACGCCGAGCCCGTGCGCGACCTCGCGCTGCACGTTCAGGTTCCACGACTGGATGTAGGCGTTGTCGAAGCCGAGATCGGTGGCGTTGGGCGAGAGCGATCCGGCGGCTGCGGCGTCTGAGGCGGCGGTGGCGAAGGTGGTCGTGCGTCCGGCGGGGAGAGCCACGGGGTTGGCAAACGGCGGGTTCGACGAGAGCCCCGTGACGAGGTTCGTCACGGGCTGATCGACGAGGACGGCGTAGCCGCCGCGCACGGCCGTTCTGCCGTCGCCGCGCACGTCCCAGGCGAAGCCGACGCGCGGCTCGAAGTTGCGGTTGTTGGTCGCATAGACGGGCGCGACGCCGTTGTTGACGCGCACGAGGCGGTCGGTCACGGGGTCGAAGTTGACGAAGCGGTCGAAGCGCTCGGTCGGCGTCATGTTCCAGTCGTAGCGCAAGCCCAGCTCCAGCGTGAGGTTCTTGCGCAGCTTGTAGTTGTCCATCGCGAAGACGCCGAGCGCGCCCTGGCTGATGCTGCTCGTGACGTTGTTGGTGCCCGGCGTGCTGCCGAGCGTGATGGTGAAGGTGCTGGCTGTCCCGGCGAGGAAGTTGGCGATGTTCGAGAAGCCGAAGGTGCCGGTGTCCTGGTTGAAGTTGTTGTTGAGGAAGCGGCGGAACTCGCCGCCGAACTTGAAGGAGTGCCTGCCGCGCAGGTAGTTCAAAGTGTCGGAGAGGACGAAGGTGGTGTCGCCGCGCCCCTGCGGGAATCCGGCGGGTCCGCCGAGGTTGAGCGACGAGCCCGTGATCGAAATCTGCGGCAAGCCGATGGGCGCGTTGAGGCCGTTGTTGATGCCGAAGTCCGCCGGGTTCAAGAGCGCGTTCGGCGTGAAAGTGATGTGGATGCGGTTGAAGCCGAAGCGCGCCTCGTTGACGAGGGAGGGCCCGAAGGTGTGCGTCTCGTTGAGCGTGAAGACTTGCCGGTGCGACTGGCGCGTGTCGCCGAAGCCGGGGACGGAGTTGCCCTGCAGGATCGGCTCGCCGCGCAGATCGCGCTGGAAGACGTAGTAGCCGTGCAGCCGATCGTTCGTCCCCATGTTGTGGCTGATGTCAACCGTCTCCTGATCGATGTTGACGGGCGCGGTCGCCGCGCCGGTGAAGCGCGGAGAGCCGCCCGGACCGGTCGCGTTGGCGCGCGGGATGAGCTGGAGGAGCTTGAGCGTCGTCGGGCTGGTGGCGGCGGCGCGCTGGGCGTCGCTCAGCACGTCGGAGACGAGCGTGAGCCCCTGGCGCTGGCGCAAGCCTTCGTAGGAGAAGAAGAAGAAGGTCTTGTTCCTGCCGCTGTAGTAGGGCTTGCCGCCCTCGCCGAAGTGCGGCAGCAGGACGGGACCGCCGAGCGCGAAGCCGAACTGGTTGCGCTTGAAGGGCGGCTTCTGCGCGTCGAAGAAGTTGCGCGCGTCGAGCGCGTCGTTGCGCAGGAACTCGAAGAGCTCGCCGTGGAAGTCGTTCGTGCCCGAGCGCGTGGCGATGTTGACGACCGCGCCGGAGTTGCGCCCGTACTCGGCGCTGAAGGTCGAGTTGTCCGCCTTGAACTCCTGCACGGTGTTGATCGACGGCTGGAAGGTGATCTGGTTCTGCACCATGTCGTTCAGGTTCACGCCGTTGATCTGGAAGTTGACCGTGTCCTCGCGGTTGCCCGCCGTGTTGAAGGCGAAGGAGCCCTGCCCGCGCAAGGGGGCGGTCAGGAAACCGTTCTGCGGCGGCGTGACCGAGCCGGGCAGCAGCAGTCCGAGATCGACGAAGTGGCGACCGTTGAGAGGAATCTCCTGCACGGTGCGCTGGTTGATGACGGTGCCGACCGAGCTGGTCGCCGTCTCGACGACCGACGACTCGGACAGGACGACGACCTCCTGCGAGACGTTGCCGACGGTGAGTTGGAAGTTCTGCACGACGGTGTGCGCGACTTCGAGCGCGACGGCGTTGACGACCTGCGTCTGGAAGCCCTGCGCCTGCACCTCGACGCGGTAGGTGCCGACGGGCAGCGCGGCGATCTGGTAGTTGCCCGCCTCGTCGGTCTGCGCCGTGCGCTCGACGCTCGCGGCGGCGTTGCGCGCCACGACGCGCGCGTTCGGCACGACCGCGCCCTGCGGATCGGTGATCGTGCCCTGGAGCGTCGCGGTTGACTGCGCGAAGGCGGCGGGCGCGAGGCAGCAGAGGGCGAGACAGAAGAGCGCGAAGAGTCGGGCGGCGTGCGGCGGCGTGCGGAGTGAATTTCTGGACATGGGCTCTCCTCCGAAGTCTGGGTGAAAGTTGACGCTTCGAGCGTGCTCGGTCGGCGCACGGCTCGTCGAAAATAGTGGTCGGCGTCGGACGGGACTCGGCGAGGCTGAAGACGCGGGGAAACTCGGAGTTTGAGTCAGCCCTTGCTCGGAAGAATTAACGTATTAAGTGGCGCAGGCGTCAGAGGAGGAAGTTAACGCCGCCGAATATACAACAGGCGGGGCGGGTGTGGGTAGGAAATAATGCGCGCCGAGGCGTTCGTGCCGGTCTGCGCCGGGGGGGCGTCACTTTTTCTCTGCGGCGGGCGCGTACCCGTGCGCGGCGCGCAGCTTCTTCATCAGGCTGCTCGCGATCTTGCCCTCGACCGTGCCGCCGATGGAGTTGACGCGGCCGCTCGCCACGACGCGCTGCGTCTTCGGATCGATCACGCTGAAGACGAAGCTCGTCGTGAAGACCTTGCGCCCGACCTCGACGATCAGATCGGCGCCCGCCTCGTCGCGCGTCACGGACATGCCCCACCCCGTGAACTCGTCGTACTGAAGCAGCGAGTTCTCCAACGTCGAGGGCTTGAAGTAAACCGATTTGCTGCGGACGAAGATCGTGCGCGCCGAACGCAGCACGTCCTGCGGACTCTGCCGCGAGTCCGCGCCCTGCGCCGCCGCCCCGACGCTCGCGACGCACGCGAACGCGACAACCCACGCGAGCGCGGCCAACCCCGCCGCGCGACGGCTCCTCACGCACATTCCTCTCGCACCTCCCGGCGAATCTTCTTCGCACGGCGGGAGCCTACGCCTCGCGCCGGCGCACTCGCGCAAGCCCTGTGGCACTTCCCCGATTATCACAGCGGCTCGGCGCGAGTCTTCGTCGGTCTGTTCTGTGAGGCTGCGGATGAGTTCTGGATAGCGGCGGCGCGTGACGAGCCGTGCTCATCCTTCGACGTATCGCTTCATCAGTTCGTCCCACTTCCCCTGCGCCTTCAAAATCAGCTCGCAGACTTCGCGCACCGCGCCGAAGCCGCCGGGAAGTCGTGTGACGTAGTGGGCGTGCGCGCGCGTCTCCTCGGTCGCGTCGGCGACGGCGCAGGCGAGGGCGCAGCGGCGCATGAGCGGGATGTCGGTCACGTCGTCGCCGACGTAAGCCGCCTCCTCGCCCGTGACGCCCGCGGCTTCGAGCACTCGGCGGAACTCGACGATCTTGTCGTGCGTGCCCTGCACGACGTGGCTGACGCCGAGATCGCGGGCGCGGCGTTCGAGCGCGGTCGAGGTGCGCCCCGAAATGACGCCCGACTTGAGACCGGCGCGGTGGAGGAGGACGAGACCGTGACCGTCGCGCGTGTGGAAGGATTTTTCCTCGTCGCCGTCTTCGAGCAGCGTGATGCGCCCGTCCGTGAGCACGCCGTCGCAGTCGAGCAGCAGCAGCTTGACGCGCGCGGCGCGGCGCGTGATCTCTTCTGCGTCGGTCACGTGGTTCTCAACTTGCCTCGAAGTTCGTCAGCCAGCCGCGAGGGGTTTAACGCGCCGCGTCACGCACCTCGAAGATGGGAATCTCGGCGAGCAGGAGCCGCCCGCCCGCGCGCGCGAGCACGTAAACAGCCGTGCCGCTCGAATCCTTGCCGAGCGTGCGCGCGGTGATCTGCACGTCCGCCGCGACGCGGTCGCCGCCGAGCGACTCGGTGCGCAGAACTCGCGTCTGCCAGACTTCGGGCTGCGTGCCGACGATGCCCTTCTCGAAGTTCGTCAGCTCGCCGGGGACGAGCAGCGCGTCGATGTCCGCCTTGTGTCCCGCCTTGATCGCCGTGTCGAGCTGCGCGACGAAGGCGCGCACCTGCTCGTCAACGGCTGGCGCCGTCGCGCCCTGCGACGCCTCGGCACGGAGTCGCGCGAGGTGCGCGGCGAGCGTCGGGGGATAGCCGCCTTCCGCGCGCACGGCTTCCGTGAAGAGGCGCGCGGCGTCGGCAGCCTGACCGCGGCGCAGCGCGATCTCGCCGAGTCCGACGGACGACCACGCGAGCGTCGCCGTAAGCGGGAGCGGCGAGTCAGCCGCCGCGCGAAACTCGCGCTCGGAGTCGGCGAGTTTGTTCTCTTCGAGCAGCGCGCGTGCGAGGAGGATGTGCGCGTCCTGCATGAGCGGCTGGCGCGAGATGATGTCGCGCGAGAGCTGTTCGGCGCGGGCGTAGTCTCCGGCGGCGAGCGTGCGCGTCGCCTCGTCGAGCGTCGAGACGAGCGCGGCGCGGCGCGGCGCGTCGTCGTTGTCGTAGTCAACCTGCGGGTAGAGCTTGTCGGGATCGACCTCGGCGCTCGCGACCATTTGAGCGCCGGCGAAGACAGCCTCGCCGAAGTCTTCGGCTTTGATCGCCGCCTCGGTCGTGACGCGCGCACGCGCGGAAGTTTTCCCCGCGACCGTCACCGAAACGTCGAAGGGTCCCGTGTTGCGCAGCGCGGCGGCGTAGCCGCCCGCCGTCTGGTGCGGCAAGCCGACCAAGAGGTCTGTGAGCGTCGGCTGATCGAGTTCGGCGTCGAGGAGCGACTTCAGCGGCGCGCCGCCCGCCGACGCGAGAGCGGCGCGCAGCGAGGCGAGCGTCAGACCGTCGGCGCGCGCGCCCTGAAGTTGATCGCGGACGAGGCGCAGGAAGGCGTCGCGACCGACGAGGCGTTCGCAGAGTCGCCAGATCATCGCGCCCTTGTCGCCGACGAGGATCGAGTAGTTGGGCTCGCCCGTCGTGAGCTGAGAGAGCGGCGCGTCGTGCTGCGCGACCGCCGAGAACGCGACGCGCTCGCGCAGCCGCTCGGCTTCCGCCGCCTCCGCGCCGAACTGCTTTTCGACGAACTGTAGCGCGAGGTGGCGCACGAGCCCCTCGCGCACGACGCCCGCGCCCTCGCCGCGCACCGGCGTCGCGCCTCCGATCCACAGCCGCGCGACCGACTCGGCGACGAGCATCGCTGACGTGGCGTCAGTCTTCGCGCGCCGGAACGCGGCGGGCTCGACGAGGACGGTGCCGCCCATGTCGAAGCCCGCGGCGCGGTTGACCGGGACGAGCCGCACGGGCGCGTCCGACGCGCCGCCGAGGGTCGTCGCGAAGTAGGCGCGCGCCGACGCCGCCAGCGCGATCAAGTCCTGCGCGTGCTTGCGCTCGTCCGCGCCCGCCCCGCGCGGCAGCAGCGCAGAGACGCCGCGCGCGTCGCCCGCGCCTTCGACCGCGTCCCACGCGCCCGCGACGAAGAAGGGCTGGACGGAGAGTTTCTGATCGAACGTCGCGCCGCTCGGCTGACCTGAAGAGATAACAGTCATTCCGGCGGGCGCGTTGACCGTCAGTCGCGTCGGCGCGGAGTCTGCGCCGCGCGGCGAGAAGGGCGTGTTCGGCGAGGGATACCAGAAGGAGAGCGGGAGGAACTGCGCGCCCTCGACGGAGATCGCCGCGAGCCCGGTGTTCGCGGCGACGGGCAGCGTGTAGTCGAACGCGACTTTGACGCTCGCGCCCGGCGCGACTTCGGCGGGGAGCGAGACCGTCACCTGCTGCAACTGCGTGCGCGGCTCCTCGCGCTTCGTGAAGCTCGCCGTGGCGTCGTTGACGGTCGCCGACTTGACGACCGCCGCGCGGTTGATGCGCGCCGTCAGAGTGCGCCCCGCGCCGGTGCCGACGTTGCGCGCCGTCAAGGTGGCGCGAGCCGCGAGCGTGCGCTCCGCGCCGGGCGCGGGCAGTGTCGCCGTGATGTCGAACTGTGTGACCTGCCACGCGACAACGGCGTCTTGTGCGCGCGCGGCGCAGGGAGTGGCGAGGCAGAGGAGGGCGAGGAGTGAAAGTAGCTTTCGCAGAGTCGTCATAGTCTCCGAGGGGTTTTCCAAAGTCTGCGGGCGAACGATGCGATGGTTGAAAAAATTCAGATCGCGCAGCCGCCGCGCGCGCGCGCGCGTGTGCGCGCCGCGTGGCTACCGTCCGCTGCTCGCTTCCGCCTGCTGACGAACTCGCTGAAGCGCGTCGGGCGGCAGGTAGCTGCGGAAGGTGTAGTCCCAAGCCTTCTGCGCGACGTGACAAGTCATGCAGTTCTCCAGCCGCCCGCGCGCCTGAACCTGCTTGCCCGCGCCGTCGAGGACGAAGAACTCCCAGTCGCCAGCCTCCGGGTTGTAGCCCGCCTCGCGCTTGACCATCGCCGTCATCAGCTCGACGTCACCGCCGCCGCCGCCCGCGCGCGGCAGCTTCTCCTTGACGATGATCGAGCCGCGCGGGAACTCCGCGCCGCCCTCGCCCGTCATCGCCTTCGCGCCGAGGTCGTTGACGTAAACGTCGAGATACTTCGCCCGGTGCGGACCCTGCGTGCCGACGCCGCTCTCGGCGACGGTCGGCGCGCGGCAGAGCGCGGCGACGGCTCCGTCCATCCTCGCGTGCGCGCTGTTGACGCGCAGCCAACTGCGGTGCCGCGCGAACTGCTCGATCCCGCCCGCGACCTCTTTCTTATCCTGCGAGAGCGACAAGCGACGCCTCTGCTGCGCCGCGACAGTCACGTACAAGCCGACGCAGCACGCCGCGGCGAGCAGCGCACTCAGAGCGACGATCCATCCACGGCGACGCGCCATCCGAAACTCCTTTCGCTACGAGCCCAACTCAGCGAGGCGCAACCCTGTCCGTCTGCCCGACGAGATCGTGAATCGCGCGCAGCGACTTGAGCAGCGCGCTCATGCGCGCGAGCGGCAGCGCGTTCGGTCCGTCGGAGAGCGCGCGCGAAGGCTCCTCGTGAACCTCCATGAAGACGGCGTCCACGCCGCAGGCGACTCCCGCCCGCGCGAGCGGTTCGATGTACTCCGACTGCCCCCCCGTTGCATGTCCGAGCCCGCCCGGCAGTTGGAGCGAGTGCGTCACGTCGAAGACGACGGGCACGCCGAAACCGCGCATGATCGGGAACGAGCGCATGTCCACGACCAGATTGTTGTAGCCGAACGACGCGCCGCGCTCCGTGAGCAGCAGCTTCTCGCATCCGGCGGCGCGCGCCTTCTCGACGATGTTGCGCGCGTCCGACGGCGCGAGGAACTGCCCCTTCTTGACGTTGACGGCGCGACCCGTCCGCGCGGCGGCGACTACCAAGTCGGTCTGACGGCACAGGAACGCGGGGATTTGCAGCACGTCCGCGACCTCCGCGACGCGCTCGACCTGCGCGACCTCGTGCACGTCCGTCAGCACGGGCACGCCCGTCTCCCGCTTCACGCGCGCCAGAACTTCGAGCCCGCGCTCGATGCCCTGCCCGCGGAAGCTCTCGATGGACGAGCGGTTCGCCTTGTCGAACGACGCCTTGAAGACGTAAGGCAGCCCCGCGTCGCGCGCGCGGCGCGCGCACTCCCGCGCGATCATCAGCGCGTGCTCTTCCGACTCGATGACGCAGGGTCCCGCGATCAGTGCGAGCCGCCCGTCGCCGAACGTCACGCCGCCGACGTTGAAGGGTTTGATGTTCGACGGGTCAGTCATCATTGAAGGTCGCGGCGCGTGAATCTTAAAACGGGTTCTTAAAAATCTTCTTAAAAGTTCTCGTCACAAAGTTGCCCTTCGGCGGTCTCCTGCTCCGCGCCGTGCGCGCTTCGCGCCTGCCCTTCCCGCCCTGCGCAGCGTTCGTGTTCGCGGACTCGTCTGGCGTCGGCGAGGCTTGCGGCGTCGCTTCGGGCGACGGCGACGGCGAAGCCGCGACCGCCGCGTTCGCCGCGTTCGCCGCGCCGTTCGCGCGGTGCTTGATGACGAGGACGCTCGCGGTGATGGCGGCGACGGCGAGGAGCGCGGCGAGGGCGAGGAGAACCGGCGCTCGTTTAGTGAGCGAGCCGCGGCGGTCGAGCATGACGCGGAAGCGCGTGAAGGCGCGCGGGCGCGCGGGCGAGAGTTCGGAGGCGGTCGTCGCGGCGGCGGCGAACGCGCCCGTCGCGCGCGCCTGCTCGGCGGTGCTCGACGCGAGCACGGTCGTGTCGCCCGAACGTGACGCGCGCCGCGATCCGTTGCCGGGCGCGGCGCGCCCGCTGTCGAGATCGATCACGAGGCGACCGGAAGGCGTCTCGGCTTCGGCGCGCGCCGCGCCCGCCGCGTCGCGCTGTGAGTCGCCGCCGCGCAGACCGTCGCCGTTGTCGCGCCGCCCGTTGCGCGAGTCGCCGCCGAGGTTGGCGTCGAGATCGAACGCGGCGGTCACGCCCGCGAGCCCGACGCGGCGCGCGGTCTCCAGCAGCTCTTCGCGGAACGCCCCGGCGTCGCGCGGGCGAGC
>JAIVGV010000537.1 GCA_020201365.1 Acidobacteriota bacterium | reverse complement strand
AAGCGCCGCCGCGTCCTCATCGGCAAGGGCGGGCTCTACGGCAACGTCATCCGCACCGGCATGATGCTCAACTCGACGAAGGAGCACGTGGACGAGTTGATTAACGCGCTCGACGCTGCGTTTGCGACCGTGACCGCGTAAAATCGGTATGAGATTGCGATCCGGGAGGGAGTGTTATGAGTGTCAGGACTTTTGAGGGCGAAGTCGTGAAGGGACAGATCAAGCTGAATTCACCTTTGGACCTTCCCGACCATACGAAAGTCTATGTCGTCGTGCCCGGCTTCAAGGTTGTGGGTAGTGGGCGCATTCACAGCCCGCGCCTCGCACACCCCGAACAGGCTGCCCGGTTTGAGTTGGAGGTCGAAGAGGCTCCGCTCACAAACTCTTAGCCCCGTAGGGGCGAAATGTTTATAGCCCCGCACGCCCACACACAATTAAAGCTCCGTAGGAGCGGCATGTTCATGGCGAACACCTACACTCAAATCTATATCCAGGTGGTGTTCGCCGTTAGTGGTAGACAAAATCTCCTTAGCAAAGAGCACAAAGAGGAGCTACATAAATACATAACAGGTATCGTCACGAATCAGGGACAGAAGCTCATCGCGATCAACTCCATGCCCGATCACGTCCACATCCTGCTCGGTCTCAAACCTGATTCGGCTCTTTCCGAACTCGTTCGCGATATCAAGGCAAGCTCATCGAAGTTCATCAATGAACGACGATGGGTGCGCGGAAAGTTCGGCTGGCAGGAAGGCTTCGGGGCGTTCTCCTACGGGCATTCGCAGCTCGAATCCGTCATCCACTACATTCAGAATCAGGAGCAGCACCATCGGCGCAGTTCGTTCAGGGATGAATACCTTGCCCTGCTTGAGAAGTTCGATATCCAATTCGATCAGAAATATGTCTTTGACTTCGCCGACGAACAGACCGCACATGCCGCCCCTACGGGGCTCGGATAATTTTTTGCGTCGGGTGCTATAAACATTTCGCCCCTACGGGGCTCGCATGTCGGTTGGAATTAGCCGATTCGGATGTTGGCTATTATGAAGCGCAGGCTTCTTGGCTGTTCTGTAGCGGTCGTGATCTTGATCGTTGCGCTGCCCATTCCCTTCGAGACGGTTGACGTGCCGGAGTGGAAAGTTAGGGTGATCGATCAAAATGACGAACCACTTTCCGGCGCGACAATCAGGGAACATTGGAAGAATTACTCCCTTGATCTTAAGCCCGGTGAGAATGGAGATGAACGTCAGACCGACTCAAACGGATACGTCGTCTTCCCTGAGCGACGGACTTCGGCAAGCCTGCTCAGGCGAATAGTCAACACTCTCGTCTCAGGAGCAATGGTAATTGCACACGGGAGTGCAGGCATTTATGCAGAGATGATGGTCGTCGGAGATACGTCAGAGAACAGCATCAAGCAGTGGCGACCCGGCAGACCTCTCCCGACCGAGATTGTGGTTCCGCGAGCTTCTTACCGGAGTGATTAGATGAAAACTCTCATCCGTAATGGTCGCATCGTCACCGCCGTTGATGACTACAGGGCGGACGTGCTCGTCGAGGGCGAGAAGGTGTCGGTCATCGGCGCGCGGCTCGATGTCGAGGCGGATCGCGTGATTGATGCGGCGGGAAAGCTCGTCATCCCCGGCGGGATCGATCCGCACACGCACATGGAGCTGCCGTTCGGCGGCACGGAGTCTTCGGACGACTTCCGCACCGGAACCATCGCCGCCGCGTTTGGTGGGACGACGACGATCATAGACTTCGCCGTGCAGTACAAGGGGCAGTCGCTCGTCGAGGGCTTGGACAACTGGCACAAGAAGGCAGAGGGCAAGTGCGCGATTGATTACGGCTTCCACCTCATCACGACCGAGCTCGAAGACAACCAGACCGAAGAGCTGCACACGGTCATGGACGAGGGCGTCACCTCCTTCAAGCTCTTCATGGCGTACCCCGGCGTCTTCCTCGCCGACGACGCGACCATCTTCCGCGCGATGTCCGCGGCGGGCGAGCGCGGCGGTCTCGTCTGCATGCACGCGGAGAACGGCATCGTCATCAACGAGATCATCAAGCGCGCGCTCGCGCAAGGTCGCACCGCGCCGAAGTACCACGCCTTGACCAGACCGACAGTCGCAGAGGCGGAGGGCGTCCACCGCGCGATTGCGATTGCCGAGATGGCGGAGTCGCCCGTGTACATCGTCCACCTCAGTTGCGCCGACGCTTTGAATCAAGTGCGCGAGGCGAGAGATCGCGGACTGCCCGCGTTCGCGGAGACTTGCCCGCAGTATCTCTTCCTTTCGATTGACGATTACGGCGAGGGCTTCGAGGGCGCGAAGTACGTGATGACGCCGCCGCTCAGGGAGAAGTGGAACCAGCAGGAGCTTTGGAAGGGCTTGAAGGCGGACGACCTGCAAGTGATCTCGACGGATCATTGTCCGTTCTGCATGAAGGAGCAGAAGGAACTCGGTCGCAATGATTTTTCTAAAATCCCGAACGGCGCGCCCGGCGTCGAGAACCGCGTGCCGCTCATCTACAACGGCGGCGTCGTCGAAAATCGCATCTCGCTCAACCGCTTCGTCGAGCTGACCTCGACCGCCGCCGCCAAGATGTTCGGGCTCTTCCCGCGCAAAGGCACCATCGCCGTCGGCTCCGATGCCGACATCGTCGTCTTCGATCCCGACAAGGAACAGACCTTCAGCGTCAAGACCCAACACATGAACTG
>JAIVGV010000041.1 GCA_020201365.1 Acidobacteriota bacterium | reverse complement strand
CCGTCACGCTGCGACCGTTCTCGGCGGTGACGTAGGCGCGCGAGCCGTCGGGCGCGAACGCCGTCTCGCGCGGGCGCGCGCCGACCGAGAAGGTCGCGACCACCTGATCGGCGCGCGTGTCTATGACGGAGACGTTGCTGCTGCTCTCGGCGGTGACGTAGCACCAGCGTCCGTCGGGACTTAAGGTCACGCCTTCGGGCTCGATGCCGACTTGCAGCGCGGCGACGACCTTGTGCGCGGCGAGATCGATCACGGAAGCCGTGCCCGCGTCCTCGTTCGAGACGTAGATTTTTTTGCCGTCGCGCGTGACGGCGAAGCGTTCGGGGTCGCTCCCCGCGTCGTACTTCTCGACGATCTTCTCCGAGCCGACGTCAATCGCCGCGATCTTATCCTCGCCCTCCCGCCGGTTGGAAGGGTAGCTGAGCGCGACGTAGATGAGCTTCGCGTCGGGGCTCACGCGGATGCCGCGCGGGCGCGCGCCGACCGGGATCGTCGAGACGACCGTGTCGGTCTGCGTGTCAATGACCGTCACGGTGCCCGCGCGCTCGTTCGAGACGTAGGCGAAGACGCCCGCGCGCCGCTTGCCGCACGCGGGCGAGAGCGCGAGCGGGAGCGCGAGCGCGAAGAAGAGGGATCGCGTACGCGTGTTCATCCGGCGGCGGGCTCGTCGCCCCGGTCGCTCATCGTTTCGAGTTCCTCGACGGGGCAGCGCAGGCGCGGGCGCGACGGGTCGCTCAAGTCGAGCTTGTCCCAAGGGACGCGGTAGCCGCCGTGCCCGCGCCGCGCGCCGAGTTTGCCCAAGATCACGCGCCCGATGCTGAGAGCCGCGAGCCGCTCGAAGACGGCGTACGAGCCGACGTGGTACTCCCCGACGAGGCACTCGCCGCGCCGCAGCTCGGCGCGCACCTCTTCGAGCCGCCCGATCTTTCTGCCGTTCGCCGCGTAAACCTTCTTGCCGACGAGCAGCTCGACTTTGATCTCTTGCTTCATCAGAAAACGATACCGTCCGTCGTCCGTGGTCAGTCGTCCGTTGTTCGCGCCTCAGCGGCTTGCCGCCTAGTCCGAACCTTCCGAGCTGCCAGAGCTAAAACAACTGACCACGGACAACGGACGACGGACAGCTTTTAGTTCATCGTTCCTACTTCATACTTCTCTTCTCACGCTCCCGGAATCCGACCGACTACTTTCGCGCGCAGCCACTTCTCCCAGGCGAACGCCGGAGTCTTCTCCGCCTCGACGCCCGCCGTCACGTTGACGCCCGTCGCCGTGATCTGCGACCAGGGGATGCGGTAGGGATCGCCCGCGGCTTTGCCCCAGCGCCGCGCGAGCCGCGCCGCGAAGCGTCCGAGCCGCGGGTGCAGCCGCGAGACTTGCGTGACGACGCCGACCTCCACGGACGCGACGCGCGGCTGAGCGTCGCCGCCGATTTCGATCACGATGCCGTCAACGCGCCCCATGCGACGACCGTGGCGGTCAACGAGCTGTTTGTCGAGGCAGTCGCGCACCAAGTCCATCAGTTCACCCGCCGCCGAAGATTTCGAGCGGGATCGTGACGACGGCGAGGACGAACGCCAGCCCGATGATCGCGACGACGACGACGTTGCTGAACCAACTGTTCGTGTGCTCGCCGACGTAGTCGCTGTCGTTCATGAAGAAGAGGAACGGGACGATTGCCACGGGGAGCGTCGCGGCGGTCAGCGCCATCGAGAAGATCGTCAGCCGTAGAGGATCAATCCCGACCGCGACGAGCAGCGCGCCCAGCACGATGAACGCCGTGTAGGTCAGGCTGAAGCGCGCCTCCTCTTTCGGCGGCTGGTTCTCGCTCCAGTTCCACCCGAAGCCCTGCGCCACCATGTACGCCAGCTCCAGCGTGACCTCCATCGCCGCGCCGAGGCACGCGACAAACAGCGACGCGACGACGAGCCAGAAGCCCCAAGCGCCGAAGGCGTCGCGCAAAATCAGACCGAGCTGCGAGTAGTGATCGACCTGTATGCCGCGCGGCAGAAACACGAGCGCGGCGACGACGAGCACCGCCACCGAAATCAGCGTGCCGAAGCCCATCCCCGTGCCCGCGATGAAGCGGTTGACGGCGACGTAGTCCTCCTTCCACTCGTCCTCGACCGCGCCCGCGGAGTAGAAGAACATGAGATACGGCGAGACGGACGCGCCTAAGATCGAGACGGCGATGAACCAGTAGCGTAAGCGGTCGTGCGAAGGCAGGGTCGGCACCGCGCCCGCCGCGACCTGCTTCCACGGCGGGTGCAGAACTACCGCGCCCGCGACGAAGCAGAGCGTCACGAGACCGAGGATGGAAGTGCCGTACTCGACGACCGAGAACGTCCCCTTCCAGATGATGAGCCACATCAGCAGCGCGACGGCGAGCGCCCACCACTGAAACCGCACGCCCGTCGCCATCTCCAGCGCGACGCAGACGCCGCCGATCTCCGAGCCCAGGACGAGCAGCGTCACGAGGGCGAGGACGGCGAGGAGAAACAGGTAGTAGTTGAAGCCGAAGCGCTCGCGGATGGCGTCGGGGATCGTGTGCCCGCTCACCGCCGCGAGTCGCCCCGACTGCTCGACGAGGAACGCGACGCACAAGCCGCCGAGCAGCACCGCCCACACCAATTTGAAGCCGAAGATCGCGCCCCCTTGCGCGGCGGTCGTGATCGATCCGATTTCGAGGAACCCCCCGACGCTCGTCACGATGCCGAGCGCCAGCTCCATCATCTTCTTCATCGCGCGCCCACCCCGCGCGCGAGGTCTGCGAGCGCCTGCTGCTCCTGCGCGACCTGCGTGAGCACTTGAGGCGTGTCGGTCGGATCGCCCGTCTGCACTTCCTCCGACAGCCCGCCCGCCAGCCGGTCAAGCTGCTGCGCGTGTCCTATGAGCGCGGCGCGGGCGTCCGCGGGGATCGAAGAGGACTGTCGAATGGTCTGCGCCTCTTCTTGCAGTGTCTGACGCGCCTCGTGAAGCGTCTGCTGCGCGTAGCGGCTCGGCACCGATCTTTCCAGCCACGCCTCGCCGAGCAGGTGCAGCGTCGCCGCCCAGGACGAGAGCGTTTGCAGTTCTTGTCGCGTCTGCTTCCGCGGGTCTTGCGCGCACGCGCCGGAAAGGGAGAGCAGCACGAACAGTGTGACAACGCGACGGGCGCGCCCGCGACCCGTCCGCGCCGCCCCGCGATAGACCCTCGCCGTGTCGTGTTGCTCGCTCGCCATCTTCTTCGCGGGGTCTCCGGGCGCGCGCTCACTTGAGCGTGTAGAGGTAGGCGACGATGTCGCGCGCGTCCGTGTCGGTCACGCCGAGGTTGGGCATCGCCGTCAGACGATCAACCTCCGGCGGGTTCTGTATCCAGCGGATCATGTTCGGCGGCGTGTTCTGAAGCACGCCCGCGACGTAGCTGCGACTCGCCACGTGTTCGAGCGAAGGCCCGACGAGCGCGTCCGCGCCCTTCACGCCGGGGATCGTGTGGCACGTCGCGCAGCCGTAGCGCGAGATCGCCTCTCTGCCCTTCGCGGGATCGCCGCCCGTCATCGCCGACGCCTGCCGCTCAAGCTCGACCTGCGAGCAAGAGCTTTCGCCCGCGACGAACAGCGCGGCGAGCGCGCACGCCGCGGCGATCTTACACAAGTTCGTTATCTTCGGTCGTACCTTCATCGGTCGCACGTGCTCACTCGCCGCCCGCCTCCGTCGTCGCCAGCGACGCCGCGCGTCGCGCACGCCTTTCGAGCCGCGCGTCGGACTCGCGCAGCCAGCCCGCGAAGAGCGCGAGCCCGGCGACGATATAGACGAGCCCCGCCGGAATCCACATGATCAAGCCGCCGAGCTGCTGATCTTCGAGCGGCGTCAAACCCCACGAAGCGGTGAGCCCGTCGTAAGCCGGGTACCACGCCGTGCCCGCGAACGTGATGAGCGCGCCGAGGAGTCCGCTGTGCACCATCGTCGTGAAGACGTAGAGCACGCCCGCGCCGTAGCCCATCCAGCCCTGCCGCCCGTGTACGAGCGCCCACCAGAACAGGAGCGCCGAAACTAAAAAGCTCAGGTGCTGCGCCGTGTGCACCCACTCGCTCGCGAGCGTCGCCTGAAAGAGCGAAGGGATGTGCCACACCCACAGCGCCGCCGCGTGCACCGCCCACGCGACGAACGGGTTGGTGAGCGCGCGCCAAACCTTCTGCCACCACGCAGCCTTCGCCGCGTTGCCGAGCGCGCGCGCCCAACTAACGGGGAGCGCCCACAGGAACGCGACGACCGGACGACCGAGCACGACGAGCGGCGCGGCGATGAGCATCAAGACCTCGTGCTGCGTCATGTGCGCCGAGAAGAGCACGCGCCCCCACGTGTGCAGCGGCGAGACCAGCGCGACGAACAGAGCAAACCACCCGCCCGCGTAACACCACGCCTCCCACTTGCGAAGACCGCGCCCCGCCGCCGACCCGCGCCAAAGTTTTCGCACGCCGAAGAAGTAGAGCGCGCCCGACGCGGCGAGGCTCGCGACGACGGCCGGCTCGAACGCCCACGTGCGCGCGAGATCGTGCCACGTGTGCGGCTTGCCCTCGTGCGCCGCGACGACGCTCGCGCAAGCCGCGACGAAAGCGCACAGAGCGAACGCGCGTCGCGGGAGACGCGACGACCGCGCGGCGGCGCAGTCGCATTCGCGCGCGCCGCCGTCCTTCGCCCTCCGCCTCTCGTCCTCCGCCTTCCTCAAAACATGCAGGGGTGCAGCACGAAGGTCGCGATCCACTGCGCGCAGATGACGAGCGCGAAGAAGAGGCTCGCGATCACGCCCGCCGCCGCGAGGAAGCGACTCCGCCCCGCCGCCCCGCCCTCCTCGCCCGGCTCGCCGCGACCGAGACGATCCCAGTTGCGCCACGCGACGAGCGAGCCGACTAACGCGACGGCGACCGCCGCGATTGAGACGAGGTGCATCACGAAGAAGTGACCCGACTGGCACGCCCACGGCACCATCGTGTAGAGCGTCTGCTGCTGCGCGCCCCACGCGACCGGCGCGAGCAGCAAGCCCAGCATCAGCGAGAAGATGCCCTCGTTCGTGCGGAACTCTTTTTTCGCCTCGCTCGCCAAAGTCTTCTTTGCGAACCCCGGAAAGTTTTTCGCGCACCCGCGCCCCGTCAGATCACGCGCGGCGCGAAGTAGAGCAGCAGGTAGAACGGTATCCAGATGCCCGCGACCCAGTACCAATAGACGGCGAGCGCGGTGATGTCCACGCGGCGGTGCATGTCGAGCGGCTGCGTCCAGACCCAGGAGGAGAGCAGCACCGCCTCGCCCCAACTCGTCAGCAGGTGCAGCGTGTGCAGCACGAGGAGCATCCACACCGACGAGCCGTAGGCGTTGCTGTCCCACGTGAACTTCACCGCGCCGTACTCGAACCAGCGCAGGATCATCATCACGACGCCGAGCGCGACGCAGACCGTGAGCCAGAGCTTCACCGCGCCCCTGTCGCCGCGCCGCGCCGCGAGGTCGGTCAGGATCATCGGCACGCAGCTCAACACCAGCAGGATGATGTTGATCGTTCCCGGCGTGAGCCCCGGCACGGGATCGAGCCCGTAGACGGTCGAGGTGTTCGGCGGGGGCCAGACCTGAAAGTTCTGCTGCGTGTAGAGGTAGGCGGCGAGCGCGATGACGAACATCGTCGTCTCGATGGCGAGCAGCCAGAGGTTGCCCCACCAGATCGGCGCGTGCGTGTCGAAGCGGTGCTTCGGCAAGCCCGACACGTCAATCAAGGGTCGCGCGCTCACGCCTCTCCCTCCACGGTGCGCGCCGCGGGTCGCGGCGACGGCCGATCAGCCTTGTCCGTCCGCGCGCGTCTTTCTTTAACCGGCTCGTTCTTCGAGTTGCGGTTCGACCAGAACCAGCCGTAGAGCGACGCGCCCGACAAAACGGCGCTCACCGGGAAAGCCCACGGCGTGAAGATGCCGGCGGTGAACGCGACGCCGACCGCGAGCGCGGTGAGCACGGGGAAGATCGAGGGTCCCGGCAGCTCGTAGCGGTGGTCGGGCTCGGCGTCCATGATGTGCGTGCACAGCACCTCGCGGCACTCGGTCGAGAGACCGACAACGATCGGCGTGTCGTCCTTCATCTCCCAGAGCGCGCTGCGACCCTCGACCGTGGGGATGTTGGCGAAGTTGTAGTCGGGCGCGGGCGATTCGGTCGCCCATTCGAGCGTGTCCGCGTACCACGGGTTCGCGCCCGCCAGCACGCCCGCGCGGCGGCTCGCCCAGACGTTCGCCAAGAAAGTTACAACGCCGAGTGCCATCAGCGCCGCGCCGACCGACGCGATCATGTTCAGGCTGCCCCAGCCCGTCTCCGGCAGGTAGGTGTAAACGCGGCGCGGCATACCTTTCAGCCCGAGCTGGTGCATCGGGAAGAAGACGAGGTTGAAGCCGACGAAGAGCAGCCAGAAGGTGAGCATCCCCAGCCGCTCCGAGATCATGCGCCCCGTCCACTTCGGATACCAGTAGTGCATCGCGCCGAACAAGGGAAAGACCGCGCCGCCGATCAAGACGTAGTGGAAGTGCGCGACGACGAAGTAGGTGTCGTGCACCTGCCAGTCGAGCGGGACGGACGCGAGGATGATGCCGGAGAGCCCGCCGAGCACGAAGATGGCGAAGAAGCCGAGGACGAAGACCATCGGCGTCTTGAGTCTCAGCTTCCCCCGCCACATCGTCGCGATCCAGCAGAAGATCTGCACGCCCGAAGGGATCGCGATCATCATCGAAGCGCCCGTGAAGAAGCTCTGACCCAACTGCGGCAGCGGCGTCGCGAACATGTGGTGCACCCAGAGCCCGAAGCCGATAAACGCCGTCGCGATGAGCGACAGAACCATCGCGAGGTAGCCGAAGACCGGGCGGCGCGTGAAGGTCGCGACGATTGACGAGACGAAGCCGAGCGCCGGGATGAAGATGATGTACACCTCCGGGTGACCGAAGAACCAGAAGAGGTGTTGGTAGAGGAGCGCGTCTCCGCCCTCCGCCGGGTTGAAGAAGTGCGTGTCAACGAGCCTGTCCATCGCGAGCATCCCGCTCGCCATCATCACCGCCGGCATCGAGAAGATGATCATGAACGACGTGACGAGCTGCGCCCAGACGAACAGAGGCAGCCGGTTCAGCGTCATCCCCGGCGCGCGCTGCTTGAAGACCGTCACGATGATCTCGACCGCGCCGACGAGCGCCGCGATCTCCGTGAACGTGATCATCTGCGCCCAGATGTCTATGCGCTTGCCCGGCGAGAACTGCGGACCTGAGAGCGGCACGTAGGCGAACCATCCGGCGTCCGGTCCGACGTGGAGGAAGAAGCCGATGTAGAGGAGCAAGCCCCCGATGAGGTACGTGTAGTAGCCGAAGGCGTTCATGCGCGGGAAGGCGACGTTGCGCGTGCCGATCATCATCGGCACGAAGTAGAGCCCCATCGCCTCCATGATCGGCACGGCGAACAGAAACATCATCGTCGTGCCGTGCATCGTGAAGAACTGATCGTAGAGATCGGGCGTCAGTATCCGGCTTTCGGGTCGCGCCAGTTGCAGGCGCATCACGGCGGCTTCGAGCCCGGCGAGCAGGAAGAAGACGAACGCCGTGACGACGTAGCGCATGGCGATCACCTTGTGGTTCGTGTCGGTGAGGAACTTCCACACGCCGCGCGGTGACTTCCACGTCTCCTCAAGCTCGCGCAGGCGCTCGCCCTCGACCGGCAGAGCCACGGCGTCGTCCTGCTTCGCCTCTTCCCTCTCTTTTTCGTTCTCGCGCGCCACGTCTCTCCCTCTGTCTCACTTCAAGCTCTGCAAGTAGTCGAGCAGCGATTGCAGATCTTCCGACGACAGGCTGTTGGGCGGCATCAGCACGCCCGGCTTGACGCCCTGCGCGTTCGCCACCCAGCCCGACAGGTGCCCGCGCGTGTTCGGTATCGTCTCCGCCGCGATCCACGCGCGCGAGGCGACGTGCGTCAGGTTCGGTCCGACCGACGCGTTCGCCTGCGTCCCCTGGATCGCGTGGCACATCACGCACGTCGCGGAGAGGAAGACCGCCTGCCCGCGCTTCTGCGAGTCGGTCTGCGGGTTTACTGCTGGCTGCCGCTGCGCCGCGACCCACGCCCAGAATTTGTCCGGCGGGTCGGCGACGACGACGAACGCCATGTGCGCGTGCTGCATCCCGCAGAACTCCGCGCACTGCCCCCGATAGACGCCCTCTCGATCCGCGCGCAGCCACACGCTCGAAGACTTGCCCGGGATCAAATCCTTCTTGCCCGCGAGGTTCGGCACCCAGAAGCTGTGGATCACGTCGGTCGAGCTCAGGCGCAGGATCACCGGCTGACCGACGGGGACGTGAATCTCGTTCGCCGTCGTGAAGACGTTCGCCGACACGGCGTCGTCGTAGCGCACCTCCCACCACCACTGATGCCCGGTCACTTCAATCGTCAAAGCGCCCGCGTCCGATCTCGTCATCGTCAGCTCGCGCCCCGTGAGGAAACTCGAGACGAGCAGGACGAAGAGGATGATCGTCGTCAGCGCGGTCGCGACGACGACGGCGCTTCTCACGCGCCGCTCGCGCGCCTCGTCCGGCTTCGCTTCGGGCGGCGGGATGCTATTCGCGCCCGCGTCCCTACCCTGCCGCGCGCGACCGCGCGCGACCGCGACGGCGCAGAAGATCAAGGTGACGACGTACACGACCGCGAGCACGGGAAAGAAAATCCACCACAGACGGCTCACGCCGCCCGCGTGCGGTCCCGCCGGTGCGAGCACCTTCTGGTTGGCGTCGAAGCCGGTCGTCGAGGCGACGCAGACGGCGGCGAGCGCGACGCCGAGCACCCTCCGGCCCGCGCGTCCGAGTCTGACGTTGATGGCGCTTCGCGTCGTCACTTCGTCTCCGGCAGCGTCGTCTTCTTCGGCTGCTCCTTCTCCGTCGTCTGCTCGGACTTGCGCGCGTTCATGTGATCGGAGCGCGTCGGCGAGACGTCCTTCGGCAACTGCCCGCTCATCGAGCGCACGTAGCCGACGAGTTGCCAGACCTGCGCGTCGGTAATCTTGCCCCGGAACGAAGGCATCCCGTTCGGTCTGCCCTCGACGATGGTCTCGTAGATGTTCGCCGGGTCGCTCCCGTAGATCCACTTGTCGTCCATCAGGGGCGGACCGATGCCGCCGCCGCCGTTGAAGTGGCAGCCCGCGCAGTTGTAGTAGCTGAAGAACTGCTTGCCCTGCGAGATATCGTAGGCGCGCCCCTCGTCCGGGTTCTTCGTCTCGCCCGGCTGCGAGCCGCCGCCCGGTCGCAGGTCGCTCAGCGAGATCGCCTCCGTGCGCGCGCCGGGCGCCGCCTCCACCGTCTCGCGCTTCTCGCGCTCGCACGCCGCGAGCGCGACGACCACCGCGAGCCACGCGGCGACGACGCACGCGCGCGCCGACGGACGACGGACGGACGGCGAGAGACAAAATCTCAGATTCGTGATCTCAGATTTCAAATCTCCTCTCTTCATCCTTCCTCCTTCCGCCTTCCTACTTGCTCCTCGGCACGCCGTAGTCGTCGAGAATCTTGTCTATCTCGCCGCGCCGCCGCCCGATGATCTCTTCGAGCGCGTCGCGCAAACTCTGATCGCCGCGGCGCACGCCCATCGAGATGTCATAGACGAACGGGAGGAACGGGCGGTAGTAAGGCGTCGTCGTGAGAGCCATCTCCGAGCCGGAAGGGAGTCCGAGCACGACGTCGCACGAGCCCGACTTCAGGGTGTTGCGGAAGAAGCCGCGCCGCTGCGCCCACCAGGTGTATTCGACGCGCGCGTTCAAATCCTTCGCCACCAACTCCGCGATCTTGTTCTCGAACCCATCGCCGCGCGCGTTCGAGAACGGCAAGTTGTTCGGGTCGGCGCAGACTTTGAGCACGTGCTCGTCGCGCCACGCGGTCGAAGGCGGCGCGGTAGGCTGTAGCTGCTGCGGCGGCGTCCACTCGGCGCGTTGCTCCGTCGCCCGCGTCTGCGTCGCCTTGCCGCACGACGCAAAGGCTGCCGCGGCGGCGGCGACGGCGCAGAGCGCGAGCACGACGTTCGTCATTCTGATCGCGGCGCGGCTACGGGAGGGCGAACACATAGAGCATCCCCCCCTTCGTCGTCTTGTCCTTGAGATCGCCCATCGCGTTGGCGAAGCCGAGCGCGGCGGTGCCGTCGCGCGGATCGAGGTCGCCCGCGACGACCGCGCCCGACCAGCCGCCCACGCCCGCGAGGATCGCGACGTACTGCTTGCCGTCCGCGCCGCGATAGGTCATCGGCTGCCCGATGATCCCGGAGCCGCATTTGAACTGCCACAAGAGTGTCCCGTCGCGCGCGTTCACCGCTTTGAACCAGCCGTCCATCGTGCCGTAGAAGACGACGTCGCCCGCCGTCACCAAAGCGCCGCTCCACACCGGCAGGTCTTCGTCAATTTTCCAGACCTCTTTCCCCGCGAGCGGATCCCACGCGCTGAACACCCCGCGCTTGCCGCCCGGACCGGCGTACATCTTCACGTTCATGCCGACGTAGGGCGTGCCCGCGATGTAGTTCGCCTGCAAGCCCTCCTCGTCCATGCAGAGGTTCTGGTGCGGGATGTAGAGCATCCCGGTGCGCGGCGAAAACGCGGTCGGCTGCCAGTCCTTCATGCCCGGCGACGCGGGACAAACCTCGCGCGTCGTCTGACCCATCTTCGGCGACTTCTCCGGGTTGTAGATGAGCTGACCGGTTTTGAGATCGACGCCCTTCGACGAAGTGATGTAGCCGTAAGGATCGGCTCTTAAGACTTCGCCCGTCGTGCGATCCATCACGTAGACGTAGCCGTTGCGCTCGGCGCGCACCAGCACCTTGCGCTGCTGCCCGTTGATGTTGGCGTCTAAAAGTATCTGCTCGTTGATGCCGTCGTAGTCGTGCAGATCGTGGGGCGACCACTGGTAGTACCAGACCGCCTCGCCCGTTTCGGGCTTGCGCGCGAAGATGCCGCACGTCCACTTGTTGTCGCCCGGTCGCTGCTCGGGGTTCCACGGTCCCGGGTTGCCCGTGCCGTAGAAGATGAGATCGAGATCGGGATCGTAGGATATCCAGCCCCACGCCGTCGCGCCGCCGATCTGCCACTGCCCCGAGGTCTGCGTGCTCGCGGGCCACGTCGAGACGCCGAGGTCTGTGCCGCGATCCTGCGGGTAGAAGGGCTTGAAGCTCGCGCCGATGAGACAGTCCTTGTCGGGTCCCGTGTGGTAGGCGCGCCAGGCGATCTTGCCGGAGTTGGCGTCCACGGCGGTGAGCCAGCCGCGCACGCCGAACTCGCCGCCGGAGTTGCCGACCAAGACCTTGTCCTTGACGACGAGCGGAGCCATCGTGATCGACTCGCCGTGGTTGATGTCGGCGAGCTGCGCGCGCCACAGTTCCTTGCCGTCGTTGGCGTCAACGGCGATGGTCTGCCCGTCGAGCGTGTTGAAGAAGACTTTGCCGTCCGAGAAGACCGCGCCGCGGTTGACGAGGTCGCAGCAGGCGACGCCCTGCGAAGAGGCGTTCGGCTTCGGCTGGTACGCCCACTTGGCGGGCGCGCCGGGCTTCGTGAGATCGAGCGCGTAGAGGACGTTCGGGTAGGGCGTGATGATGTACATCGTGTTGTTCGCGACGATGGGCGCGGCTTCGTGACCGCGCGTGTTGCCCGTCGAGAACGTCCACGCGACTTTGAGGTTCGCCGCGTTCGTCGTGTTGATCTGATCGAGCGAGCTGAAGCGCGTCGAGGCGTAGTCTTTGGCGGGCATCGTCCACTGCCCGTCGTCCGCGGGGACGAAAGGCGGCGCGACGAGCTGACCCGGCGCGGGCGGCTGCTGCGCGCGGTGCGTGTCCATCGCCTGCTGCGCGGGCGGTCGCGTGCAGGACTGCGAAAAGAAGAGCAGCGCGCCGCACGCGAGCACGCACACGGGGAGAGCACGACGGCGCAGAGGCACTACGAGCCTGAGACTTTCCATCACACCTCCGGGCGGACGCTGGATCGGTTCAAGCCTTCTTGCTACTGAACGAGCGACCGAGGGATTAAACGGGCGTCGCCAAATTTTATATTCGGGAGTGGTACGCGCCATATCTTAAATGTCTCACTTTTTCTTTGCTGTACGTTTACGTACTGCTTCGACGGCGCGCCGCAGCTCGGCTTGAAGTCTTGGCGAGCGGACATAAGAACTCACGACAGAGGCACAGAGGGCACAGAGGGGGCACAGAGAAGATTTTGGTTTTCTCTGTGCAACCTCGGTGTTCTCTGTGTCTCCGTGGTGAATGCCTTTTGTCTTGCCCCGCCCCGCCGCCCTTGAATTCTCGCCGCTGATCGCGGATAACAATGGCGACCTCCGGTTCGTATTAACGATCCTCTTCGCAATGACGGGACTCGAAAAGTTCATCGGCGAGGTGCTCGACGGCAAGTACCGTCTGGAGCGGCTGCTCGGGCGGGGCGGCATGGGCGCGGTCTATCTCGCCACGCACCTCGGAACCGAAAGACCCGTCGCGCTCAAATTGATCGCGCCGCAGTTCATGCGCCACGACGAGTTCGTCGAGCGCTTCAAGCGCGAGGCGCGCGCCGCCGGACGGCTCCGCCACCCGAACGTCGTGGACGTGACCGACTTCGGCTTCGCGCGAGCCGACGGCGAGCGCGTCGCCTACCTCGTGATGGAGTATCTCGACGGCTGCACGCTCGGCGACGTGCTCGCCGAGGAGGAGCGCCTGCCGCTCGACTGGACGGTGGACATCCTCGAACAGGTCTGCTCGGCGGTCGAGGAGGCGCACCAGCAGGGCATCGTCCACCGCGATCTGAAGCCCGACAACATCTGGCTGGAGCCGAACCGGCTCGGCGGCTACCGCGTCAAGGTGCTCGACTTCGGCATCGCCAAACTCGCCGGAGCCGGCACGCAAGAGTCCGACGACGAGGCGCGCGCAGCGACGAGCGAGCCGCCGCGCCTGACGACGGGCGGCGCGTCCGACGCCGCCAAGCGCGACGAGGCGACCGGCGGCGAAGGCGCGACGCGACTGTTCGCGCCAGCCGCCCCCGCGCCGCGCGCCGACGAATCGGGCGAGCAGCAGACACGCATCTTCGCGCCACAACGCTCGGTCGCCGCCCCGTCATCAAGCGACGACGGACGCGCGGCGGCGTCGGACGACGGACGCGCCTCGTCGTCGCGCGACGCGCAGGGCGCACACGCCACCGCCGCCGCCCCCGCGCCGCGCGAGACTTTCCTCGCCGACGAGGCGGACTCGACGCGCCTCTTCGACGCGCCGCTTCAACGCCCGACCGCCCGCGCCCGCGCGCAAGACCTGAGCGCGCCGATGCGCACCGCCGCGGGCGTAGCGGCGCTCACGCGCGTCGGCTCGATCATGGGCACGCCCACCTACATGTCGCCCGAACAGTGTCGCGGCGAGCGCTCGGACGCGCGCTCGGACATCTACTCCCTCGGCGTCATCGCCTACCAGATGCTCGCGGGCGAGACGCCCTTTACCGGCGACATGCCGACCGTCATGCGCGCGCACATGACCGACGAGCCGCCGCCCTTGCGCGAGCGGAATAAGAAAGTGCCGAAGAAGGTGGCGCGCCTCATCACGACGGCTCTCGCGAAGAACCCGCCCGTGCGCCCGCAAAGCGCCGCGTCGTTCGCGAGCGCGCTGCGCGCAAGCACCGAGGGCGCCGACACGCTGCTGCGCCGCGGCTTCGCGCTCTACAGCGAACACTTCCCCGTCTTCATACGCGTCGCGCTGTTCGCCTACCTGCCGGTCATCGTCGTCATCGCGCTGATGCTGCTCCTCGAAATAACGGACGCTTTCAGGCTGATGTCGAAGCCGCTCGCCGTCGCGGTCGGCATCCTCATCGGGCTGCTGCTGGTGACGGCGCAGTTCTTCGCCTCGTTCACCATCGTGGGCGTGACCGTGCCCATCGTCCTGCAACTGATAATTGCGCCGCTGCGACCCGTGCGCATCCGCACGGCGCTCGCCATCCTGCGCCGCCGCGCGCGCCCGTTCGTCCTGACGAGCCTCGGCGTGAGCCTGCGCTTTATCATCGGTCTCTGCCTGTTCGTCATCCCCGGCTTCGTCGTGCTGGTGAGGTACACGCTCGTCGCGCCGGTCGTGCTGATGGAGGGCTTGCGCGGGCGCGCGGCGCGGCAGAGATCGCGCGAGCTGGTGCGCCGCTCGCGCCGCACGGTCATCCTGATCGCGCTCCTCAACGTCGCGCTGCCGCTCGTCATCCAGGCGATCCTCAGCAAGTTCTTCGGCACGAGCATGAAGTTCCACACGCGCTCCGGGACGACCATCCAACTCTCGCAGAACTTCTCGCAACTGCTCAACATCTTCGTCTCGCCCATCCTCTCGATCACCTCGGCGCTGCTCTACCTCCAGGCGCGGCGCGCGGGCGGCGAGACGCTCGGCGACGTGACCGAGCAGTTCGAGCGCGAGGAAGCCCCCCGCGCGCGCTGGCAGCAGCGGGCCCTGCGCTTCCGCGTCGTTGACATCACGACGCTCGGCTCCGCGCCCGCCGGCTCGGCGCGCGCGGACTTGCGCGTGCTCTCCTCGCCCGACGTGACGCAGACGACGCGCGACGGCAGGCGCATCAGCTTGCGCGGCGCGACTCTGGAGCAGCCGCCGCAGCAGCCGCTCGGCGGCGGGCTCAACTCCTCGCTCGCGCTCGCGCTCTCCGCCGCGCCGTGAGGGGAGACGACGAAGTCGGGACGATGAACGAGGCAGTAAGACAACCCGTCTTTCGCTCATCGTTCGTCGTCCCGACTTCGTCGTTTTCTTTAACCTGCCGCCGCGCACGTCCGTATAACCTTGCGCGATGAAGACCGACGAACGAGCGAGGCGCGGGCTCCCGGCGCACGGCTACGCCGGGCTCGCCGTCATCGTCGCGGCGGAAGCCTTGCTCTTCGCCGGGAACGATACGGTCGGACACTGGTTCACGCCGATTGTCTGGACGGGCTACGTGCTCTTCGTGGACGCGCTCGTCTTCCGCCGCGAGGGTCGCTCATTGATGATGACGAACCGCGCCGAGCTGCTCGTCGTCTGCGTCTCGTCAATCGCCGCGTGGTGGCTCTTCGAGTTCTACAACTCGCCGCGCTTCTGGAAAAACGATCTCGAGCTGTGGTGGCACTACCATAATCTTGAGCCGAACCCGTACCTCAGGCGCGTCGGCTACGACTGGGCGTTCGCGACGATCTTCCCCGCGCTCTTCGAGACCGCCGAGCTGTTCGCCGCGACGCTCCGCCTCAAGCCTTTGGACGAGCCGCGCGTGCGCGTCGAGTCCGCGTCGAGGCGACCGCCGAAGTCGCTCCTCTACCTCCTGATCTTCGTCGGCGCGATCTGCGCGCTCGTCCCGCTCTTCGCCGTCAACGTCTGGCTCGTGCCGGTGGTGTGGCTGGGGCTCGCCCTCCTCTTCGATCCGCTCAACGCCTTGCGCGGGTGGCAGTCCGTGACCGCCGATCTCTTCCGCGGTCGGCTGCGGCGCCTCGCGTCGCTCGCCTTGAGCGGTGTCGCCTGCGGCGTGCTGTGGGAGTTCTGGAACTACTGGGCTGTCTCGCGCTGGACGTACACGGTGCCGTACCAGCTCTTCGGTCTCAAGCTTTTCGAGATGCCCGTGCTCGGCTCCCTCGGCTACCCGCCCTTCGCCGTCGAGTGCTGGGCGATCTACGTCTTCTTCCGCTCGCTGCTCGGCGCGCGACCCGTCGGCGCGTCGTCGTCGCGCGAACGGGAGATCGTCGTTGACCTGCAATGACGGGAAACGATGAAGTGTGAACGACGAACGACGAACTGAAGACGGCTCGGCTTACTTCACCGTTCATCGTTCTGACTTTCCCCCCGAGGTGGTGATGAAACTCTTCGCACTGTCGGCGACTTGCCTCTGTCTCTTCCTCTTTGCGCGCACAGTCGCGCGCGCGCAGGGCGACTTGCAGGAGGCGAAGGGCGCGTTCGTCACTTACGTCGCGGGTCGGGAGGCGGCGCGCGAGTCCTACTTCTTCGCGCCCGGACCCGACAGGACTCTGCGCGCCGAGGGCGAGATCACGCCCGAGGGCGGCGCGACGCAGAAACTCGTCACCGTCGCGACGCGCGCGCAGCCCTTGAGCTTCACGGCGGAGACGGGCGGCGCGCAGATTTACAGCGCGACGTTCTCGGGCGGCACGATCAAGATTCACGCCGCGGGCAAGCCCGACACGGAAGTGCCGACCGGGGCGACGGTCGTGCTCGAAAACATCGTCTGGCATCAGTTCCATTTCCTCTTCGCGCAGTACGACGCGGCGCGCGGCGGCGCGCAGAAGTTCACCTGCTTCCTGCCGAGCCAGCAGATCGACTTCGGGGTGACGGTCGAGCGCGTCGGCTCGCAAGAGTTCACCGTCGGCGGCTACCGGATGCCCGTGGATCACTACCGACTCGTCAACGATCAGAAGATCACCATCGAGGCGTGGGTCGGGTCGGGGCGCATCCCGCTCCTCTTCTACATCCCCGCGGCGCGGATCAGGGGCGTGCGCGTCGGCTACGAGGAGTTAGAGAAGTTCGCGCTCGTCGAGGCGAAGAAGGCTTGGGAGTATCACCCGCCCGACTACGCCGCGCCCTCCGCGTTCGCGGAGAGAGAGGTGACGGTCGGCGAAGGCACCGAGTGGGCGCTGCCCGCGACGCTCTCGATGCCGAAGGGCAAGGGGCTCTTCCCCGCCGTCGTCCTCGTCCACGGATCGGGCGCGAACGACCGCGACGAGACTGTGCTCGCGAGCAAGCCGTTCCGCGATCTCGCCTACGGTCTCGCGTCGCAAGGCATCGCCGTGCTGCGCTACGACAAGCGCACGCTCGTCCACGGCGCGAAGTTCGTCGCGGCGTTCCCGAACTTCACCGTCAAGGAGGAGACGTTGGACGACGCGCTCGCGGCGGTCGCCCTGCTGCGGAGGACGCCGGGCGTTGACCCGAAGCGCGTCTTCGTCCTCGGTCACAGCCTCGGCGGGATGCTCGTCCCGCGCGTCGGCGCGGGCGATCCGCGGATTCGCGGTCTCGTCGTCATGGCGGGACCGACCACCCCGCTCGAAGACGCCTTCGTCCGGCAGTACGAGTACCTGCTCGGTCTAGACGGCAGCCTCTCGGACGACGACCGCAAACTGATCGCCGACATCAAGCGGCAGACCGACCGCGTCAAGCAGTTGACCGCAGCCGACCTCTCGTCGAAGGAGATGCTGCACGGCGTGCCGCCCTCCTACTGGCTCGACCTGCGCGCCCACGACCCGGTCGCCACCGCGCGAAGACTCAAACGACCCATCCTCGTCATACAGGGCGAGCGCGACTACAACGTGACGTTGACGGACTTCCGCGGCTGGCAGCGGCTCGCCGCGACCCGCCGCAACGTCACGACGAAATCCTACCCCAAGCTCGACCACCTCTTCCTCGAAGGCGAAGAGCCTTCCACCGGCGCGCAGTACGCCGTGCCGCGTAACATCCCCCGTTACGTGATCGACGACGTCGCCGCCTTCGTCAAGCGCCACTGAAGCGAGGGCGCCGCCGCGAGACGCGACCGACCCGTAGCCGCCCCGCGAAAAACCTGCGCCGCGCCGCGCGGAAAAATTTCCCGCGACGCGGCGTCGGTGTTTGTGGTATAGACTGCCCGCCCGTTCCACTGCGAAGCGCACGCGCGCTCGTCCTCCAACACTTTCCCGGCGCGAGCTTCCACCCGTCGCCTCTCACGAAAGGAGTTCCCCCATGTTCGGATCGACCGTCATCGACGTTGCCATCGGGATGATCTTCGTCTATCTGCTGCTGAGCCTGCTCTGCTCGGCGATCAAGGAGTACATCGAAGCCAAGTGGCTGCAATATCGCTCGCAGAACCTGTGGCAGGGCATCCAACTGCTCCTCAACGGCGAGATCAGGGAAGGACTAAAGAAGCCCGACACGCGCGCCGCGATGCCCGGCGTTTCTTCGCCGCCCGCCGCCGCGCCCGCCGAGAAGCTCGATATCGCCTCGCTCCTCTACAACCACGGGCTCGTCCGCGCGCTCTACCAAGACGCCGAGCGGCTCCCCTCCTACATCCCCTCGCGCACCTTCGCGCTCGCGCTCTGGAACCTGGCGAGTGATGCGACGGGCGGCACGGACACGCGAGACCTCGCGCAGATCAAGCAAGCCATCAACGACTACATCCCGAACGCCGCGCTGAGGCAGTCGCTCGTCACGATGATCGACGCGGCGGACAACGACTTCGACCGCGCCGTCAAGAACGTCGAGGACTGGTACGACGCGGCGATGGATCGCGTCTCCGGCTGGTACAAGCGGCACACGCAGTTCGTGCTGCTCGCCATCGGCTGCGCCACAGCCCTCTTCATCAACGCCGACAGCGTCAACATCGCCCGCGCCCTCATCCAAGACAAAGCCCTGCGCGAAGTGCTCGTCGCCGACGCCACCGACTACCTGCGCGAGCACCCCGCGAACGGCGGGGGCGCAGACGCCAACACCTCGAACGCGGACAACGCCAACCGCGCGGGCAGAACGAACAACGCGAACGCGGCTAACACGAACGCGAGTAACGCCAACGCGAACAGCGCGAACACGAACAGCGCGAACGCTAATAGCGCGAACGCGGGCGCGGGCGACGCCGCCGCGCCCGCCCCGACCCCG